>CAMAEX010000026.1:0-13460 GCA_945832065.1 uncultured Clostridia bacterium
AACGGCTGCGCTAACGACCTCGGCGCGCCGGTGCAGGAACTACCGACTGCGTACCAATTCATTCCTTCGCACCGTCTGTCAAATCAGGTATGTCCAAAAATCAAAATCCGTGCGAAGCACACCTCAGTCCTTCACCATTCACTCTTAGCCCTTAGCCAAACAGCCTTTCCACAGGCGCGTCAAGGATGCCGCTTGCTGCAGCTTCCCACAGACCGCCGCCAATTCACGCAATCCAAACATGATGCTCCGCCGGGCTTTCGTCGCGTAGAATGGTCTTGACCGCCGCGCGGACGGCAGCCTTGGCGTATGCCGCAAAATCCAGCGGGAACGCCGGGCTTCCCAGCACCAGCCGATGGGCGGCAGGGATCGGAATATCCTCCGCAGTCAGCACCACGGTGTCCGCCGTGAAGGAACGCGCCATTGCCTCCGCCGGTGAAAACACAGCGTCAAAGCATTCCTCCAAATATCTCCGGTATTGGAAGCACCGCACCGGCTCGCACACAAAGGCGGCTTTTTCGCACCCGCTCAGCTCCAGCGCCCGCTGCCGCAGCGCCTGCGCGTCAAAGCAGACGCAGTAGAACAGGTCGTCGTCCGTCTGCCCGTCCAAATAGAGCAGCGGTACGAAGGAATTGTCGCCCAAGGCGGAGAATTCCTCCTCGGTAATGTCGATGGCAAATACCGCGTCCACATTGGTCACCTGCTGGGTTAGGCATTTCCCTGTGAGCAGAAGCAAACGATAGCCAGCCTTCTCGGCCTCCTCCGCCAAGGCTTGGAGCAGTCTCTGCTTTCCGGTGCCGTTGCCGCAATGCGGGACATAGACACCGAGGAGCTGTGTCCTTCCGGTCGCCAAGGCTCTGGCGCTGGCACTGGACACATAGCCAACCATGTTGGCAATATGCAGGATCCGCTTTTTTGTTTCCGCGCTGATCGACTGATTCGGCGCATCGTTCAGAACATAGGAGACGGTCGCGGTGGAAACGCCGCACGCCTCGGCAATGTCTTTCATCGTGTATTTCTTCTTCATAGCGCCATCTTACCATATCACAGAAAAACTGTCAAGCGAGGGACGCCATGCATACATCAACCGTCTTCCATACCCCCGGCACGATCGACGCCTGCCCCATGGAGGGCAAGATGCACCTGCGTCTGCGGGCGAATCGCGGCACGCTGCAAAGCGCATCACTCATTTATAACTGCAATAAAAATCTCTGGTGGGAATTTCGCGACGAAGTCCCCATGCAGCTTACCTTCACGGACTCTGAATTTGACTATTACAGCGTAAGCGTTGAGCTAACGGACACGCGCTTTGCCTATATTTTCCGCCTGCAATGCACAGACGGAAAGGAGCGCTACCTCTCCGAGGAGGGTCTGACGGAGGGCTACGACCACAGCCTCGGCTATTTCAGCTTCTTCCAGTATACCGCGCAGTTCCCCTGCGACCTGATGCACACCCCCGCATGGGTGCGCACGGCGAGCTGCTATCAGATCTTCCCCGAGCGGTTTTTCCCCGGCGATCGGCAGAAGGATCTCCGCTATGTCAATGCCGCATGGGGCGAAAAGCCAACGCCCAAGAGCTTCTACGGCGGCGACCTTGACGGTGTCCGGCAGAAGCTGCCCTATTTGGAGGAGCTGGGCGTAGAGCTGCTTTACCTGACGCCGGTCTTCTGCTCCCCGAGCAACCATAAATACGACATCACGGATTATGAGAATGTCGATCCCGCCTTTGGAGGCAACGAGGCGTTAAAGGCGCTGATCGAAGCCGCGCACTGCAGGGGTATGCGGATCATGCTCGACGGCGTTTTTAACCATATTTCCAGTGCGCACCCCTTCTTTCTCGACGCACGCAAGCGCAGCACGGACTCGCCGTATTACGACTGGTTCTTCTTCCGCGCAGACGGCGGCTACCGCACCTTTGCCAATGTGCCCTATATGCCGAAGCTGAACACGGGCCACGATGCCGTCATCCGCTATTTTTCCGAGGTCGCCGTCCGCTGGATGCGGGAATACGGCGTAGACGGCTGGCGACTGGATGTGTCGGACGAGATCTCCCACCGCTTCCTGCGCCGCTTCCGCGAGGCGGTGCTGGCGCAGGAACCCGACGCGATCATCATCGGCGAGGATTGGCACCGTGCCGCGCAGTATCTCAACGGCGACGAATACGACGGCATCATGAATTACGGCTTCACCAAGGCGTGCTTAGACCTGCTGGCCTTTGAAACGATCGACCCGTCGGGCTTCCGTGACCGCGTCGTGCGGCTGTATCACACCTTCAGCCTCGCGGCAAACGAGAAAATGCTGAATCTCTTAGGCAGCCACGATACCGACCGTTTTCTGACCCGCGTGCGCGGCGACGGGCGTAAATACCGCGCGGCAGCGGCAATGCTGTTCTTCTACCCCGGCATTCCATGCGTGTACTACGGCGACGAGATCGGCACGGAGGGCGGCTACGACCCCGACTGCCGCCGCTGCTTTGACTGGGACGAAACGCACTGGGACACAGAGACGCACGCCCTCATCCGCCGCCTGATGCACCTGAAAAAAGGACCCGCCCTTTCCCATGGCACCTTCTCCTTAACAGAACGGGACAGCATATTGACCTTCACCCGCAGCGCCGAGGAGCAAACCCTCATTCTTCGTCTCAACGCCACATCGACCCCCCGCGCACATCTCGCCCCCTACGGGTTTGAGATCAAGGAAAAATGAAGAAATTGAGGACCACTCCGCGCGGATTCCAAACGCACACACCCCCCAATAAACCGCCGCACCTCTGTAGGGCGGGGACATGTCCTAAGCCGGTGCAGGAACCACCAACTGCGCACAAACTCTCTCCCCCGTCATTGCGAGGGCGCCTCGCGCGGATCAAAAACGCGGGCGGCTGATAGCCGCCCCTACGGCGATAGAACGCACCCACACCGTAGGGCGCGACCACTGGGCGCGCCGGTGCAGGCACTTCCGACTGTGTCCACCCCCGTCCCCTCGTCCCATCTTCCAAATCAAGCATTTCAAGATCCGTGCGAAGCACACCACAGTCATTCACTCTTAGCCCTTAGTCCTTAGTCCAAAAAGCCTTTAGCCAAAAAGCCCCTCCACAGGCGTGTCAGGGATGCCGCGGGCCGTAGCTTCCCACAGACAGCAACCTATTCACTATTCATGATTTATTTCCCCACAGAAATCAGGAGGTAACAAAATGAAAAAGACCCTATCCCTTCTCCTAACGTTCACCTTTCTCCTCACCCTCCTTGCCGGCTGCTCCGGCAGCGAGACGGAGGAGGCAGAGTCCGACCAATCCGCCCTCTACGAACAGGTCATGTCCCGTTTTGACGGCAATTTAGAGCAAGGCGCGGTCGTCAAGGTGCTCGAAAACGACACCGCCGTCGAGCTTGGCTATGTCGATGCCCTCATTGACGCGTTCAACGAGGCGTACAAGGACAAGGGCATCTCCGCCGAACGCATGAATGTCGATCAATATTCCGACCTCGCAACGGACGGACCCTACGGCTACGGTCCCGATGTCTGGTATCAGGCGAACGACATTCTGATGAAATACGCCGATAAGCAGCACATTCTCCCCCTGCCCGTGCAGGAGATGGACTGCTACGAGCAGGTCCCGCAGAGCGCGTGGGATGCCTACGCCACCGACATGAACGGCGAGACCTTCTACTGCGGCATCCCCGTGAATGTCCAGTCGGGTATGCTCTACTATATCGAATCCAGCCTCCCGCAGGATTGGCAGACAAATTGGGATGTCAACCAAAACGGCACACCCGACTTCTTCGAGACCTATACCGCCCTCTATGCCTACTCCGAGCTGTGCAAGCAGGGCGGGCAGCCGACGCAGTACGGCTACTTGGACGAAACCGTCGATACCTATTTCATGAGCGGCTATCTGATGACCTTCGGCGCGTACATCTTCGGTGACAACGGCACGAACCCGTCGGACATCGGCTTGGCGGCGGGCGACGCGGTCAAGGGCGCAAGGATGATCCGCCAGTGGGCGGGAGAGATGAACAACACCGAAGTCCTCGATAAATCCTTCTCCTCCGCCGCGTATCAGTACCTCGCCGACCGCGTGATGCTCTGCACCGTCACCACCCCCGATGTCTACCGCATGTTCATCCGTTCCATGGTCGCCACGGGCAACTGGACGGAGGAGGAAGCCATGGCTGACCTCAAGATGATCACCGTCCCGCGCCTGCCCGTCAGCGGCGACCTGACCTCGGACGACTGGGAGGATACCGTGCTGCAGCAGGATACCCTGACCGCCGAGACGAAAATGATGGGCGGCATCAACGGCTACGGCATCTCGGCATATACCAAATGCCCGAACGCCTCGCTGGCCTTTGTGGAATTTGCAACCGCGTATGAACAGGTCGTCCTGCGCAACCGGTACCTCGGTGTCGCGCCCGCAAGAGCCGACGCGGCGGCGACGATCTCCGAAACAGACCCCACCGTGGGCATCCTCTTTGACCGCCTCGACCGGGGCTATATCAGCATCATGCCCGCCATCACGGAGATCGGGCAGCTCTGGACGCCTGCGGAGTCCTTCCTGATCGACCTGTCCACCGACCCCTATCGGGAGGAGCGGGGCGAAGCACTGCTGTTCACCACGGACGCGGAGATTCAGGCGGGCTTGGAGCGGCTGTGTACGCAGATCCGAGACGCCATTGAGACACTCTCCTGAGGTGATACGCCATGCGTAAGAAGCTAAATGCCTTCACTTCCTTTTTCAAGGGAAGCCCATGGCAGGTGCGGCTGTCCATGGGCGTGATGGGCTTGGGGCAGCTCTGCTACGGGCAAATCGTCAAGGGGCTGTTCTATCTCTCCGCCTTCGGCGTGTTCCTCGGCTACTTCATCACACGGGGCTTCCGCGACCTGATCGGCTTCTTCACCCTCGGCACGAAGGAGGAAAACCTCTGGTTAGGCATCCCCGGCGATAATTCTCTGACCATGCTCATCTTGGGTCTGTTCGCCATCTTCCTGCTGATCTTCTGGATCGTGCTGTATGTCACCAATGTCAAGGATGCCGCCTACACCGCCCGGGAACGCGCCGAGGGCATCCCGCCGCGCAAATTCCGCCGCACCCTGATGACGGCGGCGGACGAGAAATTCCATGTCACCGCCCTGTCCGTGCCGCTGGTGGGCGTTGCGATCTTCTCCGTCCTGCCCATCGTGTTCATGATCCTCATCGCCTTTACGAATCTCGGCGGCGATGTGGTCTATCCGAAGCTGGCGGACTGGTCGTTCTCCCCGTGGGGCAAAATTCTGAGCCTCGGCAAGATCGGCAGCACCTTCTTCAAGATCCTGATCTGGAACATCCTGTGGGCTGTGGTATCCACCCTGCTGAACTTCGTCATCGGACTGGGCATGGCGCTGCTGCTGAATAAGCGCAATGTCAAAGGCTCGAAATTCTGGCGCGCCTTCCCCATCCTCGCCTACGCCATCCCGGGCTTTATCACCATGATCGGCTTCAAGTTTATGTTCTCCCAGAGCGGGCCCATCAACTATTACCTGGAGCAGGCGGGACATATGCGCATCTTCTTCCTCACGAACGATGCCTCCGCCAAATGGTGGGCGCGGGGCATCGGACTGTTCGTGAACGCGTGGATCACCACCCCCTCGATCATGCTCATGACCACGGGCATTTTGAGCAATATCAATACCGACCTCTATGAAGCCGCCTCACTGGACGGCGCCTCCGCCTTTATGCAGTTCCGGAAGATCACCCTGCCCTTTGTGATCTTCTCCACAACCCCGGTGCTGATCAGCCAGTTCGTGGGAAACTTCAACAATTTCGGCATTTTCTTCTTCCTGCGCGGCGGTGTCATCTCCAACTACGCGGACTATTTCCTCGCCAGCGACACCGACCTGCTGATCAACTGGCTGTATAAGCTCTCGGTGGATAATAACTATTACTCCATCGGCGCGGCGATCAGCCTGATCATCTTCCTCATCACGGCGACGCTCTCCCTCTCGGTCTATGTCCGCTCGGCAGCCTTTCGGCAGGAGGATACCTATCAATGAAAAAGAGAAAATTAACGCCCCGCCGCGTCGCGGACAATTTCCGCACCTATCTGCTGCTGCTCATCCTGTCGGCGGTCTTCCTGTTCCCCTGCCTGTGGCTGGTGCTGGCGTCCTTTTCGAAGACCGGCAGCCTGTACGACTTCAAGGGCTTCTTTCCCAAGGCGTTCAGCCTGCAAACCTTCATCGACCTCTTCACGGACGATGTGAACGGGCTGTATCCCTATAAAACATGGTTCTTCAATACCCTCTATGTCGCCGCAGGGAGCTGCATCCTCGGCACGATTTTAACGCTGCTGACGGGCTATGTCATGTCCCGCTTCCGCTTCAAGGGCAGAAACGGCGTGAAGAAATTGACCCTGGTGCTGGGCATGTTCCCCGGCTTCATGGGCTTAACGGCGGTCTATATCATCATGACGCAGCTCGGCTTGATCAACCGTTTGGAGGCGCTGATCTTCTTCTACGCCGCCACCGCGCCCGTGAGCTACATGGTGCAGAAGGGCTATTTTGACTCCATCCCGCGCACGATCTTCGAAGCGGCGCGCTTAGACGGCGCAACCAATCTGCAGGTGTTCACGAAGGTCACCCTGCCCTTAAGTAAGCCGATGATCGTCTATACCGTCCTGACGCAGTTTGCCTGGCCGTGGAGCGATGTCCTGCTGCCGAAGCTGCTGTTGAAGGACAGAAACATGTGGACGGTAGCGGTCGGACTGTTCAACCTGCCGGAGCAGCACTTTGCCCGTTTTGCCGCCGGCTCGGTCTTCATCGCGGTTCCGATCGTGATTCTGTATTTCTGCCTCGTAAAATACATCGTCAACGGCCTGACCGCCGGCTCCGTTAAAGGCTGACCCCCCAAAAACGCACCAGCCAATGTAGGGCGGGGACATGTCCCCGCCGACCGCGCAGCGGCATCCGTACAAATTAACAATCCTGCACACACCATCGTAGCTGCTGTAGCGCGCGGCATCCCTGACGCGCTCGTGCAGGAACTCCCCAACTCCGCACAAACCTCCCTCCCCTGTCATTGCGAACCCAGTGCGCACACTGGGTGTGGCAATCTCATGCAGGAACAACCTGTTAGGCTAAGGGCTAAGAACTAAGGGTGAATGGCTGTGGAACGCTCGGCGCGGATTTGAAACGCGGTCGGCTGATAGCCGCCCCTACGGCGATAGAACGCACCCACACCGTAGGGCGCGCACCCGCAGGGGGTATGCCGCATCCGTAACGCTCCTTCGTCGCGAACGGCTGCGCTAACGACTCGGCGCGCCGGTGCAGGAACCTCCGACCTTGTACAAACCCGTTCCCCGTACCGTCCGCCGCTCACGCGGCACGGCGGGGACATGTCCCCGCCCTACAGATTTTTCATCCGCACGAAGCACACCACAGTCATTCACCCTTCGTTCTTAGCCCTTAGCCCAAAATTCACACATCATGGAGCCAAACCTATGAAACGATTTCTTTTCTTCCTCCTACTGTTGGCAGTTCTGTCCGCCCTCCTCACCGCCTGCGGGCAGAACCCGCCAACCCCGACCGAGACGCCGCAGCCGCCCGAAAACATCCCCGACGACAACTGCCGCAACTGGTATGAGATCTTCGTCTATTCCTTCGCGGATTCCGACGGCGACCGCATCGGCGACCTGCGGGGCGCAACCGAGAAATTGGACTATGTCCGCGACATGGGCTTCACCGGCATTTGGCTGATGCCGATCATGCCGTCCCCGTCCTACCATAAATACGATGTCACGGACTATTATTCCATCGACCCCGCCTACGGCACCTTGGAGGACTTTCAGGCATTTTTGGAAAAAGCCCATTCCCTCGGCATTAAGGTCATCTTAGACCTCGTCCTGAACCATACCTCCAACCAGCACCCATGGTTCCAAGACGCCAAAACCGGCGAAGACGCGGCATATCGGGACTATTACAATTTTCAATCCGAAGCCGCCTCCGGCTACCAGCAGCTCGGGGACAGCTATTATGAATGCCGCTTTGTCTCCACCATGCCCGACCTGAACCTCGACTCCGCTGCCGTGCGTGACGAGATCGTAAATATCATGACCTACTGGCTGGATATGGGCGTGGACGGCTTCCGTTTGGATGCCGTGACAAGCTACTATACCGGCAACAACGGCAAAAACATCGAATTCCTCTCCTGGCTGAACGAGGAAGCCAAGCGCATCGACCCGGATTGCTACATGGTGGGCGAATGCTGGGCGGACGAATCGACCATCGTCAATTACTACACCGGCGGCATTGACAGCTTCTTCTGCTTCCCCCTCTCGACGGGCAGCGGCAAGGGCGAGCTTGCGGCGATCTTGGACGAGGAGGCGACCGCCCGGGGCGCAGCCTACGGCGAACTGACCATGCACTTAGAGGAGCGCTACGGCGCAGATGCCCTGATGGCACCCTTCCTGGATAATCACGATACCGACCGCATCGCAAGCGTCGTGGGTGTCTACAGCTTAGAGCGCCTCAAGATAGCCTACGGTATGCTTTCCATGCTGCGGGGCGGCACCTATGTCTACTACGGCGGCGAGACGGGCATGATCGGCACCGGCGCGGACCCCAATAAGCGCATCGGCATGCTGTGGACGACCCTCCCGGAGACGACCGCCTGTCCGCCGGGCACCACGGAGGCAAAATACCCGTTGGCGAGCGTAGAAAAGCAGCAGGCGGACGAAAACTCCCTGCTCAACTATGTCCGTTCCGCCATGTGTCTGCGCAACGCCTATCCCGCCATCGCCCGCGGCACCACGGAGCTGTTGCCGACGCAGGACGAAGACCTGTGCCTCCTGCGCCGCACCTGGGATGGCGAAAGCATCGTCATTGTGCTGAACCTCTCGGCAGAAAAAAAGAGCGTCCCCGTTGACGCCCAAGTCCTTCTCTCCGTCCTCGATGCCAACACCGCCCACGGCATCGGCGCAGCCTACGAAAACGCCACTCTGACCCTCGACCCATGGGGCATCGCCATCCTCCGATAACCCCGCACACACTCCCCCCCAATGTCATTGCGAGGAGCGCAGCGACGCGGCAATCTCACGCAGGAACCCTCAAAAACCGAACCTGCCAATGTAGGGCGGGGACATGTCCCCGCCGGTGCAGGAACCCCCAACTCCGTACAAACTCCCCCTCAATGTCATTGCAAGGAGCACAGCGACATGGTAGCGCAGCCGTTCGCGAGGAACGAGCCTTACGGATGCGGCATACCCCCTGCACAGCCGTTGGCGACAAAGGAGCCTTACGGATGTGGCGTGCCCCTTGCGGGTATTGCGGGTATTGCGGGTGCAATCTCACGCACAAACCTCCAAAAATCGCTTGACTTTCTCTATTTATTGATATATAATATCAATAAGGAATAGATCTCATAAAGGTGAAAACAATGGCGAGACGAAATACGATCCAACGCTCCTTGGTCTTGGAGGCGGTAAATCAACTGCATTGCCACGCCTCAGCGGATGAGGTATATGAGGCAATCATTCAGGAGCATCCGACGATCAGCAAAGCAACCGTATATCGAAACCTGAATCTGTTAGCCGAAACGGGAGAGATCCGTAGGCTTGAGATTCCCGGGAGCGCCGATCGGTACGATCATCGAACCCACAATCACTGTCATGTCAAATGCGACGTATGCAAGCGCGTCTTTGATGTGGACATGGACTATGTCAGCGGTTTGGAAAGCGGGATCCGGGATCGCCATGGTTTTGACTTCACCGGTTATGACATCCTGTTTCACGGCATCTGTCCGGAATGCAAGCAGGCTTCCGGCAAGGAATCAGCCGACACGGGAAAAAGCGCGGAAACGAGCGTTTTCATAAATCAAGCTTAAGGAGGATTATCATGAGAAGCATTACCACGTTGGATCTGCAGTACGCACATCGTTTTTACGGCTTCAAGGGAGAGGCACAGTATCTGCACGGACACACCGGCGTCCTGACCATTGAAGTGGAGGACAGCGTCGAAGCGGGCGTAAATATGGTCTTCCCCTGCAATGAAATTCAGAAGACGGCATGGGAGGTTCTGAAGAATTTTGACCATGCGCTGATTCTGCGGGAGGACGATCCGCTGCTGCCTGCAATCCTGAAGGTCTACGAGGAGCAGGGCATCAAGGACGGCGCCCCGACCAACAAGATGAAGGGCCCCGCCTTCCAGACCGAGCTTGCCACAGCATACCCGGATTGCCGTCTGGTCGTAACGAAGGAAACCATGACGGTCGAGGGCATGATTAAGATCGTCCATGCGCTTCTGAAAGACAAGCTGAACATCGCCAAGCTGACCTTTACCAGCGGCGTAAACGCTGCGTCGCAGGAATACAAGCCGGAGGGCACGAAGGATCGTTGCCCCCTGTGCGGCATCGCGCTGAACGAAAACGGCGTATGCCCGAAGTGCGGCTATAAGAAACCGTAACCGCACAATAGGGACGTTTCCTGCGGGAATCCGCCTTTCTGCAATATGTACGCAGCTCTGCGGCATCACCCGTTTGAGAATCCATAAAACATCAGGGGGAGCATCTCCGCTCCCCCTGATATTTTATTCAGAATCCCATTTCTAACACAGGGGACGGTTCTAACACAGGGGACGGTTCTCCGTGTCACATACTTTAACGATAGATAAAGAATCAGAGGGCATCGCGCCCCCTATGTTGTACAGAATCCCATTTTCATTTAGCGAAGTGTCAGGTTCCCACTTTGGCAAGAACTTCCGCACCATTCGGGTCTATGACACACAGAACCGTCCCTTGTGTTATGGAAAAATATATCGCAACTCATGCCAATGCTGCCGCCAAACATGCCGCATATGACGAAAAGCGTCAGATTGCTCAGTGCCATTCCGTCCGTTATCCCCACATCAAGCAGTGGTTTTTGGAAACCTACCCGGAGGTTGCCCGTTTCGGAATGCCCGCCATCGCGGAAGCCGCAGAATGCTCTGCCACCGCGCCGGAAACAGAGCAATCTCCCGCTGCTTCTGTCCTGAAAAATAATGCTGCCATAGCTTCGGCCGAAGCATCCGAATAAGAAGCAGCGTGAATTATGATAAGAAATAGAATAATGCCTCCCTTTCGTCTGGGGGGGAGGCTCTTATCATTCCAGCGATTGCAGGTAGACAGCAAGGAGCCTCAAAGCAGTTTCTCGCTGCTTTGGGGTACATTTACTCAGCCGTTCCAGAAGCTCCTCCCAGTGTGCAGAAAGGGGAGGGTCATCTTCCATCAGGGCTTCGTTTGGGCTGACCTTCAGCACGTTGCAAATACGAAGGAATGTCTCTATCCTCATATTTACTGTCCCACGTTCAATATCTGCATATGTGCGGCCTGATATCCCTGCCAACTCTGCAGCCTCAGCCTGCGTTATCCCCAGATGCTTTCGGGCATTCAGTAGCTTATTCCCAACAGTTATCATGTCAAAAGCAAACATCATTCTTCCTCCAATTCTGCATATATAGGAATATTACCTCCTATTTCTCTTGACAAACAGGAACTTTAATGTCATAATTACAGGAAGAAAGGTTCCTATTTGAATTAAGGGAAGGGGGAAAGAACTGCGGCGCAGTACCGCATGTGAAATCTGTGGAACATATTTTTTGGGGGGAATGAGAATGTTTTTTGTCTTAGTAATCGTGGTTGCTTGCATTGCTGGCGTTGTAGGTATTATTGATAAGATTGGTCCATTGATTGGCCCCAGCTTATTATTATCCGCCATAATTATCGGCATTGTCTTACTGATTCGTTTTATAAATAAATCTAAGTAGTCATTTATTCGCACTCTTAAGGTACTTTGTTTTAGGATTATGAATTTTTATTTGCAGACAATTATATAAATAATTAGAAGGAGTGTGAAAGATGTTTTGCTCTAAATGTGGGTGCCATCTGTTGGATGATGTTCAGTTTTGTTCCAACTGCGGTACACGCCAAAGAATAAGAGAAAAAACGCAAATACAGCAAGCCCATACGTCAAAGGAGCTTGATAGATCTGCGATCAAAATCTATCTTGATAATCTTCTTGCCTTGGAGTATGCAATTGAGATACTCAAGCAGAAATGGGATGAAGTCAAAAAGGAAATCCTTATGTTCGAAGAGAATAATTATCTCGAGATCCTATCTTATTCGGAAAAGGAAAAACTGGGTCTTTTCTATGATGGCAAAAAGTATTACATGCATTTTAATGTGAATGGGAGCAACCAGTCCTTTATTGGAATGCATTGGGCTCCTTTTCTAAAGAAAACATGGGAAGATATCGAAGAGAATTGGGACTATATTAACCGCTCATCAAACTGGCCCTCTACCTATAAGCACGGCGACTCGATCATTGATATGCTGCTGATTGCTCCAATTATTGAATCTGCGCATGGAAGAGCAAGGAAGAATTGGTTTTTGCAGGAATATGAATCTTTTAAGGCAAGAGCACCCAGGCATTATGCGGAGAACCTCAAGAAAATTGAGCCGCAAAAGAAGCGCTTGAAAGAAATCGATGATGAAATGACAGAAGCGGTGGTTCTGTTGCAAAGTGCCTATGCTGTAAACATTATCCCTCAGCAGTTTAGAAATATTTATGCTATTTGGTTCATTCATAATTATATAACCACGTCTCAGGAAACACTAACGTCAGCACTGTTGCATTGTGACATGGACAGCATTAAACATAAATTGGACACAATCATTAACCAGCAACGGGACATCATCATGAATCAAGCGATACTGGCTGCGCAAAACAGTAGAATTATAGAGCAGAATCAGCAATCGCTGAGACGCCTTGCTGATCTTGAGTCGAATGCGGAAAAGGCGACGCAATATGCGCAAATTGCTGCCAGTAATGCCGAAGCGTGTGCGTGGATAGGCGTGTCAAATTATCTGCAATAATAACACAGGGGGGGGCGGTTCTCTGTGTCACATACTTTGACGATAGATAAAGAATCAGGGGGCATTGCTGCCCCCTGCTCTGTAACAGGATTCAATTTGTATCTGGAAAAACTACGGTTTTCCACTTCGGCAAGAACTTTCACACCATTCGGGTCTATGACCCACAGAACCGTCCCCTGTGTTACCCATCATTGTCACGCCCCTCTGTAGGGCGGGTGACATGTCCCCGCCGGTGCAGGAACCTCCAACTCCGTACAAACTCCCCCTCAATGTCATTGCGAGGAGCGCAGCGACGTGGCAATCCCACGCAGGAATCCCCAACTGCGTACAAACCTGTTCATCCCTACCCTCTGCCGCTTACGCGGACGGCACGCCGAGTCGTCGTGCCCTACGAATGTGAAACGCACCCTCACCTTCTAACGCAGGGTCTAAAACATCTAACACAGGGGACGGTTCTCTGTGTTAGATAGGAAAAGAATCAGGGGGCATCGCTGCCCCCTAAGTTATAACAGAATTCCATTTTCATTTGGAGAAATATCGGATTCCCACTTTCGCAAGAATTTTCGCACCAATCGCGCACGTAACACACAGA
>CAMAEX010000027.1:0-13423 GCA_945832065.1 uncultured Clostridia bacterium
CGAAACTTGCAACTCTTTCGCTTTTTTTCGGTCTCACATCATTGACAAATGAACAAATTTTGGTTATGGCATTTGAATAATATTTCTCGGAATCGTAGTAATAGCCTCTGTAGGGAACGGGTTAATATCTGCTATGCTGCCGGTGCTGCTTAGAATATTGCCCCATGCATCATAAGTGTAGCATGCGACCTCGGTGTATTCTTGGATGCCGGAACTGCTTGCGAGGATTTGAACAAGCTTTACTGCGTCACCTTGGCGGTTGAGGATATAGTAGTAGGTTCTGAAGCTTGCGCCGCCGTTATTCGAATACTTTAACACAAAAAGGGGGAACGAATCGACCGCCGCCGGAGGAGCTGTTCATCCGTATGGCGGCAGTGTTTCCCCAAAAGGTCCGAATCCAAGAACAGGGGATGCCGCGAGGCAGCACGGGAAAGAAGACACATGGCATTGAATGATAGCGCTTATACAGGAGAAAAGTAAAGAAAACCCGAAGCTATGTGCATGACACAGCTTCGGGTTTTTTCGTTCGGATCGAAATAAATTACTTGACCTCTGCGGTAGCGCCGGCTTCCTTGAGATCGTTGGCAAGCTTCTCCGCGTCTTCCTTGGAGATGCCTTCCTTCAAGGTCTTCGGGCAGTTGTCGGCGATTTCCTTCGCTTCCTTCAAGCCGAGGCCGGTGGCAGCGCGGATAACCTTGATGACGTTCAGCTTGGAAGCGCCGCAGTCCTTCAGGATAACGTCGAACTCGGTCTTCTCTTCGACTTCGGCAGCAGCGGCAGCGGGAGCAGCAACAGCAGCGGCAGCGGCGGAAACACCGAAGGTGTCCTCGAGGGCATGGACAAGCTCAGCCAGTTCCATAACGGAAAGGCCCTTAACTTCTTCAATCAGAGCAGCGATTTTTTCAGACATTGTAAAATCCTCCTAATGTAATTTTAATGGTAGATTAGGCTTCCGCAGCTTCTGCGGGAGCGGGGCCTTCCTTCTGCTGGCGGATCTGATCGAGTACAAACGCCAGAGAGGAGATGGGTGCGAGGAAGGTGCCGAGCACCTGCGCGATGAGAGCGTCCTTGCTGGGAAGCTCGCCAAAGCCCTGCAGCTGTTCGACGGACAGGACGGAGCCTTCAACGAAGCCGCCCTTGATTTTCAGAACGTTCTTGTTCTTCTTGGCAAATTCGCAGACGATGCGAGCCGGAGCAATGGGGTCACCGGTGGTGGTGGCGAGAGAAGTCGTGCCGTTGAGCAGCTCGTCAAGCTGGTTGTAGCCTGCCTTGTTGGCAGCAAAACGAGTGAGCGTGTTCTTCACGACGGTATATTCTACGCCTGCCTCACGGAACTTATTGCGCAGCTCGGTATCCTGTGCGACAGTGATGCCCTTGTAGTCAACAAACACAGCAGCGCTAGCGCCCTGCAGCTTGTCGGCGAGTGCATCAACGATTGCCTTCTTGCTTTCGAGTACCTTAGAATTGGGCAATGTGTGTCACCTCCGAAAAAAATAACCTCATGCCAAAAGACATGAGGACACAAAAATCGTATCATTTCGTGCAACCTCGGCAGGATTTGTCTCGTTACGGCTCAAAAAGCCTCCTGCTGTCTTTGGCAACGCGATTATATTAGCAGAAACGGGGCAAATTGTCAAGTGTTTTTTTGAATTTTTCCGTAATTTCTTCGCGATTTCCCGTTTTTCGTTCGTCAAATCGCACATATTGACAAGCAAAAAAATCTCCCGTATAATATTCGCGGCAGCATATATACATTCAGCGCAGAAGAATAAGAAAACGGAGGGAAAACAGTGGCAAGGACATTTTTTGAGATCCGATACACGGACTTTACAACGGCAGCAAGTACTGCCCGCAACATTCTGATGCGCCACGGCTATGTGGAGGAGACCAAAAACGGCGAGACGATATGGCGCAAAGGCGTCGGCTTTTTGACGGCGAAAATGTTTATCAAGCTCGATTTTTTTAACAACGGGATCCTGCGGCTTTCCGGCTGGATTCAGCCCGTCTTTATGGATGAGATGGATCTGCAGGGCATCGCCGCTTCCGTTCCCAAGCGCTCCGTGCTCAAGGTATTGCAGGAGATTCAGAGCTGTGTGCGTTGATGCATATACAGCAAAACACCGAACGGCTTTGTGCCGTTCGGTGTTTTTTCAGATCAATTACAGCTTCGCGGTGTTGACCTTGACGCCGGGGCCCATGGTGGAGGCGACGACGCAGGAACGGATATACTGACCCTTTGCCGCAGCGGGCTTCGCCTTGATGACGGCACCGAGCAGGGTGTTCATATTCTCTGCGAGCTTCTCAGCACCGAAGGAAACCTTGCCGATCGGGCAGTGGATGATGTTGGTCTTGTCCAAGCGGTACTCGATCTTACCGGCTTTGATCTCCTTGACGGCGGCGGCGACGTTCGGGGTGACGGTGCCTGCCTTCGGGGACGGCATCAAGCCCTTCGGGCCGAGAACCTTACCGAGACGACCGACGATACCCATCATATCGGGCGAAGCGACGACGACATCAAAGTCAAACCAGTTTTCCTTGGTGATCTTCTCGACGAGCTCCATGCCGCCGACATAGTCCGCGCCGGCTTCCTTGGCTTCGTCAACCTTCGCGTCCTTAGCGAACACGAGGACTTTGCGGGTCTTGCCGGTGCCGTTCGGGAGAACGATGGCGCCGCGAACCTGCTGATCGGCATGACGGGAGTCAACGCCGAGCTTAATGTGGATTTCGACAGTTTCGTCGAACTTTGCCGGAGCGGTCTTGACGACGAGCGCCAAAGCGTCGGCTACTTCATACTGCACGGAGCGGTCGATCTGCTTCGCGCTGTCCTTATATTTTTTACCTCTAAACAATGTTATATCCTCCTTAAAGTGGTGAATGCGGAAATGAAAATCCTCCCACATATTGAGGCATTACGCCTCGGCAGCAAATTAGTCAACAACAGTGATGCCCATGGAGCGGCAGGTGCCTGCGACCTGGCTCATCGCAGCTTCGATGGTAGCGGCGGTGAGGTCGGGCATCTTTCTCTCGGCGATCTCGCGAACCTGTGCCTTCGTGATGGTGGCAACCTTGTTCTTGTTGGGAACGCCGGAGCCCTTTTCCTGACCGACAGCCTTCAGAATGAGGGTCGGGGTCGGGGGGGTCTTGGTGATGAAGGAGAAGCTGCGGTCGGAATAGACCGTGATAACGACAGGGATCTTGAAGCCTGCCTGATCCTTCGTGCGCTCGTTGAATTCCTTAATGAACTGCGCGATGTTGACGCCGTGCTGACCGAGAGCCGGTCCGACAGGGGGCGACGCAGTCGCCTTCGCGGCGGGAATCTGAAGTTTGATATAACCGGTAACCTTTTGTGCCATGATAAGCACCTCCAATTAGAAATGTGGTAATACGCTTGCGCGTAATTTGGCGGGGGAAATTTGAAAACCCCTCCCACGTTTGTGACCGAATTCTTATATTATTCGGAGACAACCTCTACCTGATCGAGCTCCAGCTCGACAGGCGTTTCGCGACCGAACATGGAAACGGTCACGCGAACCTTGTTTTTCTCGATGTCAAGCATTTCGACTTCTCCGTTGAAGCCGCTGAGCGGTCCGTCCACAATGGCGACGGTATCGCCAACGTCGTAGCCGACAACGATCTCGCGCTTTTCCACACCGAGCTGATATACCTCGTCCTCCGTCAGAGGCGTGGGCTTATTGCTGCCCGAAGTGACAAAGCCTGTAACGCCGCGGACATTCTTGATGATATACCAAGCCTCATCCGTCATTACCATCTTCACCAGCACATAGCCGGGGAAAACCTTACGGTCATAGGTTTTCGGACCGTTGTCGGTAATTTCGGTGACGGTCTCCATCGGGATGGATACCTGATGGATGATGTCCTGCAACTGTCTGGTTTCGACCGTCTTTTCGATGGTCGCTTTTACGGTGTTTTCATAACCGGAATAGGTATGCACAACATACCATTTTGCTGCTTCTGCCATACCGATTTAGAAAAGATTCTTGAGCAGACCGATACCCAAACCCGCGACATAATCGAACAGACAGACGATAATGCCGACGATAAGGACAGCGGCGAGGACGACAAGGGTATTATTCACGAGCTGCTTACCGGAGGGCCAAACGACCTTCTTCAGCTCGCTCTTCATCTCGCGAAACCACTTGGCGAACTTTTTGCCGGTACGGACGAAGAAATTCGGCTTTTTGTTAGCTTCTGCCATTTTGTTTCATCCTTTCGCTTACTTCGTTTCGGTATGAACGGTATGCTTTCTGCAGAACCTGCAATACTTCTTCATTTCCAGACGGTCGGGGTCATTCTTCTTGTTCTTCATGGTGTTGTAGTTTCTCTGCTTGCATTCGTTGCATCTGAGCGTGATCTTAACTCGCATTGTTCGGCACCTCCTTAAATTTTGCCTCCCTGTGTCCCCACGGCTATCAAAAATTTAGCAAAGCGCCGAAACTACATGGCGCTTTCCGCGGGTGAAAATGGGCGCACAAAAAAAGCCCCCAAATTCGCAGGTATGGTTATCTTATCATAAGAAATCAAGCAGGTCAAGCATTTTTCTTGCTTTTTTTCAAGAAATTTGGCATGATATCCCAACTCTCTCCTGCTGCGATGTCGCTTTTTACCATCTGCATACGGAACAGCGCCTTGATAAACGAAACAGCCCATATAGAGCAGGAACTTCTCCCGCCCTATATGGGGTTTCACAGTAAGGGCGCAAAGCTAAGCCATCGCTCTGCGTCCGCTTAACGATTGATATGCGCCTAAGTACTGCTCTTATATTTTCCTGTTTCCACTATTTACAGTGCCTATCACAGGTCCCGCAGCAACCGTTGCAGCCGCCGTGTTTTTTCCTGCGGAAGACCCAAATCAGCGAACCGATCAGCCACAGCCCGAGCAGGGCAAGCAGGGCGATCTCCAGCCAGCCCATCTCAGAACACCACACTTGCCAGCAGATAGACCAGCGCCGCAAAGATCCACGCAACGACACACTGAAAAACCGCCACCAGCGCACCGCGCCATTTTCCGCCAAGCTCACGCCCGATCGCCGCGATCGCCGCCACGCAGGGCGTATAGAGCAGCGTGAAGGTCAAAAAGCTGACGGCGGACGCGGTCGTGAACAATCCCGAAAGTCCCACACTCAGGTTCTCCATGCCCGTGCCCGTCAGGATACCGAGGGTGCTGACGACTGCCTCCTTCGCCGTAAAGCCCGTGACAAGGGCAGTGGTGATACGCCAGTCGCCGAAGCCAAGCGGCGCGAAAATCGGCGTTAAGAGCTTGCCGATCGAGGCAAGCAAGCTGTCCGAGCTGTCCGTTACAAAGTTGAGATGTGTATCGAAGGACTCCAGGAACCAAATGATCAATGTCGCGACAAAAATGATCGTAAATGCCCGCTGCAGGAAATCCTTTGCCTTGTCCCACAGCAGCATCATGACGCTCTTAACGGACGGCATGCGGTAGTTCGGCAGCTCCATGACAAAGGGGACAGGCTTGCCTCGGAACGCGGTCTTTTTCATCAAAAACGCGATCAGCACGCCGATCAGCATCCCGCCGAAATAGAGCAGTCCCATCACGAGCGCCGCATAGTTCGGGAAGAATGCCGCCGCGAACACCGCGTAGATCGGGATCTTTGCGGAACAGCTCATAAACGGCGTGAGCAGAATCGTCATTCTGCGGTCGCGTGAGGATGGCAGCGTGCGCGTCGCCATAACCGCCGGTACGGTGCAGCCGAAACCGATCAGCATCGGCACAAAGCTGCGTCCCGAAAGCCCGATCTTACGCAATAGCTTATCCATCACGAACGCCACGCGCGCCATATAGCCCGTATCCTCCAAAATGGAGAGGAAGAAGAACATGACCACGATAATCGGCAAAAAGCTCACGACCGAGCCTACGCCCGCAAACACGCCGTCAATAATCAGACTATGTACCACCGGATTCAGCCCATAGGAGGACAAGGCAGAATCCACAACAGCGCCTAATTTATCAATGCCAAGCGCCAAAAGATCCTGCAAAAACGCACCGACCACATCAAAGGTCAGCCAAAAGACCGTCAGCATGATACCGATAAAGATCGGAATGGCGGCGTATCTGTTCGTCAGCACCTTGTCAATGCGCACGGAGCGGAGGTGTTCCTTGCTCTCACGGCATTTCACGACCGTTTTCGCGCATAAGCGCTCGATATAATCATAGCGCATCGAAGCAATGGCGGCATTGCGATCCAATCTGCCCTCGTTCTCCATCTCGACGATGCTGTGCTCCAAAAGCTCCAGCTCGTTTTGATTGATGGAAAGGCGGTCTATAATATCCTTGTCGCCCTCGATCATCTTTGTCGCGGCAAAGCGGCGCGCCATGCCCGCATTTCGAGCGTGGTCTTCAATCTGGTGGGAGACGGCATGAATGCAGCGGTGGACAGGCCCGTCATCGCAGAAATCCACCCGCTTCGGGCTGCGCTTTTCCTTAGCCGTCCGCACGGCGCACTCGATCAGCTCGTCAATGCCCTCATTCTTCGCAGCCGAGATCGGCACAACAGGAATGCCGAGTTCCTCGGACATCTTGACAACATTGATCGTGCCGCCGTTGTTGCGCACCTCATCCATCATGTTGAGCGCCAGCACCATCGGAATGCCCATTTCCAACAATTGAAGCGTCAGATAGAGGTTGCGCTCAATGTTCGTCGCATCGACGATATTGATGATGCCGTCGGGATGCTCATTCAGAATAAAGTCCCTTGTGACGATCTCCTCGCCCGTGTACGGGCGCATGGAATAAATACCTGGCAAATCCGTCACATTGCAGCCTTTCGCGCCGCGCATCTGTCCCGTCTTGCTGTCCACAGTCACGCCGGGGAAATTGCCGACATGCTGATTGGCACCCGTGAGCTGGTTAAACAAGGTGGTCTTGCCGCAATTCTGATTTCCGACCAATGCGAACATCATTTTCCGCTCACCTCCGGCATAACCTCGATCTTCGCGGCGTCCTCCAATCGAATGGTCAGCTCATAGCCTCGCAGGCGGATCTCCATCGGGTCGCCCATCGGCGCGATCTTCATCACGGTAACCTTGGTATTCGGAATCAGCCCCATATCCAGCAGGCGGCAGCGCAGATCCCCTTCCCCGCCGACAGCGGTGATCAATCCGCTCTTGCCGACCGCAAGCTCCTTTAATGTCATTGCTCTCCCTCCAAGTTAGTAGTGATTAACTTATTTAGCAGAGACAGAATAGCACGCTTGAAAAAGCCTGTCAAGCCCCAAAGAGAAAAAACTTGTAATTCCTGCCGACTATGCTTATAATAGAAAAAAAGGAGGCTGTGTCATGAAATTCAATGTACGTCTGCTATGCCGCACGGCGCTGCTTCTGGCGCTGTGTATTGCAAGTCAGTTTTTGAAAAATGTCTCGCCCTACATCACCGGTTCTGTCGTGAACGCGGTGCTGATTCTCGCCACGCTCTCCTGCGGTTTTCTCAGCGGCGCAGCCATTTCGTTGATCGCGCCGCTGACAGCATGGTGGATCACGGGCAGTCCGCTGATCAGCGCGATCCCGCTTTTGCTGCCTTGCATCATGCTCGGCAATCTCGTGCTTGTCACCTTTGTTTGGCTCTTTGTCAGCAAGCTTGGGCAGCGCGCCGGAAAGGCGGAGCGGCTGGAGTTTTCCGACGACCGTTTCCGCCTTGTGCTGACGGTCGCAGCCGTGACAAGCGCGTTATGGGCAAGCTTATGCATTGCCTTTCTCTCCACGCTGGCAGACCTGTTTCAGGTGGAGAGCGCCGCTTCCCTGCTCATTACGGTTCTCATCTCTATCGCAGGCACCTTCTTGCTCTTTGCCTGCCTGTGGCTGCTGATCTCGCGGTTCCCCTCCGTCTGGTCGCCGATCGCTGGCATGGTCTTCGGCGCGGTGTTTAAGACCGTTGTCATGTGGCTGACCATTGTAAAGGGCGTGCTGCCCGCCTACGGCCCGACAAGCGGTCTGCCGGAAAAGGTACTCGCCTCCGCCCCTGCCGCCTATTCCGTCACGCAGCTTTTGACGGCGCTGCTCGGCTCCGCGCTCGCATTTTTGATCTGGCTGCCGTTGCAGAAATTTTTGGAAAAGAAGAAGGGGTAAGCCGATGAGAGTTCTTGCCATTGATTACGGCGATGCCCGCACGGGTGTTGCCGTCTCCGACGCGCTGGGCATGATCGTCGGGCAGACCACCGTGATCCACAGCCGCAATCCGCAAAAAACCGCGCAGGCGCTTGCGCGTCTCGTAAAGGAATGCGGCGCAGAGCGTATTGTCATGGGCTTTCCCCGCAATATGGACGGGAGCGAAGGCCCACGCGCCGCGTTGTATCGGGAGTTTGCCGCGCTTGTGGAGCGGGAATGTCAGATGCCCGTCGTATTATGGGACGAGCGCCGCACGACCGTAGAGGCGCACAACATTCTCTCTGACTGCAACTACCACGGAAAAAAACGCAAAAACACGGTAGATGCCGTCGCCGCCTCTCTCATTTTGGAGAGCTATTTGTCCTTTTTATCCCGCGCGTGACGCCCAAAGATTTCATTGAAACCGACCAAGAGCAAAAAGCCGCCGAACAGCTTGCGCAGCAATGATGCGTCGATCACCGTCGCCAGAAATGCCGCCCCCGCAGCGGTGAGGCAGCCGGTGATCGCCGCAGGGATCACGACGCGCCAGCGGATCAGGCGGTTTTTTATATGAAAGATCAGGGCACAAGCAGCCGTGGGCAGAAAATAAAGCAAATTGATCCCCTGCGCCATGCGCTGCTCCATATCCATTACGGCGGTCATCCAGACCATCAGGAGTGTGCCGCCGCCGATGCCGAGACCGGAAAACACGCCGCAGACCAGACCCGCGACGCCTGCAAGCAGTGCGCTCATTGCAGCAAGAGGCGCACGCCGCCCCAAAGGATGAACGCGCCCAAAACACGGTGCAGCCACTTGGTCGGCAGACGCTTGAGCACCAGCCCCGCGATCACACCGCCCAGTGCGCCGCCGATCAGATACGGCAGGGATTCCAATGCAAAGCTGCCGCTGCGCAGCGCATAAACCCCCGCAGAGACGAGTGACAGCGGCAGAATAATGCATACGCAGGAGGCAAAGCTCTCATGTCCCTTTACCTCCGTCAGGCGGGACAGCAGCGGCAGCAGCACCATGCCCCCGCCCGCGCCGAACAAACCGTTCGCCAGTCCCGCCGCCGCGCCACAGAGCGCAGCGCCATAGCGATGTTTCCAATTCCGCATACCATTCTCCTCCGAAAAACAACCTTCCCTATTGTCTCCAACAGGGAAGGTTTTATGCTCATATCCGTCCCTGCGGACGAATATACTCTCCCATAAGAAGTTGAACGAGGTGGGAGAATGGAACAATCGGCAAATCACATCGCGCTGACAGGCTGCTTGGCGTCCGCGCCGCAATACTCGCACAGCAACCACGGGCGACGGTTTTATTCCTTTTTTTTAGAGGTCGCGCGGCTTTCCGGCACCGTTGACCGGCTGCAGATTTTAGCCTCCGAAACGCTTTTGACGGAAACGCCCGTGGAGGAGGGAGGCGGGCTTTGTATTGAGGGGCAGATACGCTCCTTCAACAATCGTTCGAGCGAGGGCAGGCGGCTCATCATCTCCGTGCTTGCGGAAAAAATCAGCGTGACCTCTGCGCCCCATGATAATCGCGTCACGCTGGAGGGCATCATTTGTAAGGACCCTGTTTATCGTCGGACACCCCTCGGGCGTGAGATCTGCGATGTCATGCTCGCCGTCAACCGTCCCTACCGCCGGGCAGATTATCTTCCCTGCATTCTATGGGGACGCTGCGCACAGGAGGTCTCCGCTTACCCCGTCGGAACGCCCCTGCGCCTCACAGGCAGGCTGCAAAGCCGCGAGTACATCAAGCTCATTGACGGCACCGCCGAACAGCGCACCGCCTACGAAATCTCCGCCATCACCGCCGAGCTGGCGGAATTGGAATAATCTTGGAAGAAGGATGCACCGAAAAAGCTCGGTGCATCCTTCTTCCGCCCGCAAAATCATCACTGCCCTTGTAGGGTGGGGACATGTCCCCGCCATCCGCGTAAGCGGCAGAAAGAAGAAGCGCCTCACAAGCTTGGCGCTTCCCTTTCCATAAAATAGATTATAGTTGGATTCTATAGCAGCAATTCTCGAATTCTGTCTCAAAACCGAGATCAAAATAGAGCTTCATGGCATTTTCATTGTCGCAGTCAACGATCAGGTCAAGCTTTTCCGTTTTTTCGTCGGCAAAGCCGCGGCGGATCAGCTCGCTCAGGATACGGCGTCCGTAGCCCTGATGGCGATAGCCCTCCCGCACGCCGATGATCTCCGCAGCGCTGCGGGTCTCGCTGCGCCGCTGCAGCACACCGTAGGCAAGCGGCTTCCCGTCTTTTTTCAGCACATAGACCTTGCGGTCCTTTCCGATTGCGGCAAGGATCTCTTTTCCTGAGATATAAACCTCCGGAAATACCGCATCGTGCAGCGCGGCAAACTCCGCAGCGTCCTCCTGCGCCAACTCGGCGATCCCCTCCGTTGCGGCAAGGTTTCTCTCCTGTCCGCGCAGGAGCAGCAGCCCATATTCGTTGACCTCCCGTTTTGCGTGCATTGTCTCCAAAAACGCCGCGCAGCGCCGATTTTGCTTTGGGAAGAAGAAATTACACTGCGTTTCTTTCGGGAGCTTCTCGCTGATTGCTTTAAACATACCGTCCGCTGCCTGCATATAATCCGCCTCAGGCGCGATCAGGATGCTGAAATCCGCCATATGATGCTCCTCGCTGTAAAAGCAGAAAGCGGCTCCCGTCAGAGCGTCGGGCAGTTCACCGCACACGGCAAGGCAGCCGTTTTTGGCATGTTCCGCAAGCTCTTCCCGAATGATACTGCGTTTGTTCGAGCAATAGGCGGAGCCTTCCGAAGCGTTGATACGGAACACAAAATCCGTCAATGCCTCCAGCTCTTCCGCAATAAGAGAGGTCGGCATTGCAATGTTCAGCATATTTTTACAGCGGCTCGTCCATCAAACGGTCAAATTCGGCGGCAACGCGGTCAAAATCCTCCTCGGGGATATCGACCAGTTCAAAATCCTCATCCGTCGGAACATATTCATAAAGGTAAACATCGTTCGTCTCGTCGAATGCCTCAAGCGCGATATACTGCTTTTCACCCAAGTCAAAAATGCCCATAATACCGCATTCAAAGCTCTCGCCGTCGTCAAACTCCAGTGTCAGGATCTCGTCCTCAGAGTACTGTGCGCGTTTTTCTTCCATCGGTAAAAACCTCCTTCATTTGGTAGCTTCAGTATAGCCTGTTTTAAGGAAAAGCGCAAGCCTATTCTTCGAGAAACTGTCGATAAGCCGTCGGCAGTCCGATTTTTTCTTTGATCTCCGCTTCCGTAAACCATGAGAATGCCGCCTCTTGCGTGCATTGTAAATAGCAGCCGGTCAACTTCCATTCAACATGCGTAAAAATATGCGTACGCTTGACCACCTTTTCAATTCCGCGTGGCTGCACGCCCCATTCCTCCGCCTGCGCAAGCGACGCTTGTGCCGAAAGGGTTCCCAATGTGTCGGGAAACTGCCACAGCCCTGCCAAAAGCCCGCGATTCGGGCGCTTGCAGACGGCAAGCTTTTCTCCGCAGCGGAGAAGAAACACCGTGCGTTCCTCCACCTTTCGCGTTTTTTTTGCCGCTTTGACGGGGAAGTCCCGCTGCCTACCCTGTTTTGCCGCCTCGCAAAGGTCTTGCAGTGGGCAGCTTTCGCACAAGGGCGCGCCGTTCGGAAGGCAGACCGTCGCTCCCAACTCCATGAGCGCCTGCGTAAACGCTCCGCAGTGTCCTTCGGGATAAACCTCCGCAAGCGCCCGAGTGGTCTCCCGCTTCACGCTTTCCTCCGTGATCGCCGCATCGGAAGCCGTAAATCTCGACACGACGCGCAGTACGTTGCCGTCCACCGCAGGCGTCGGCAGATCAAAGCAAATGGAGCAGATCGCCCCCGCGGAGTAGGGTCCGACGCCTGCCAGCGCTCGCACCTCGTCATAGGTCTGCGGGAACGCTCCGCCGTGCCGCTCCATGATCTGTCTCGCCGCCTTCTGCAAATTGCGCACGCGGCTGTAATAGCCCAAGCCCTCCCACAGCTTCAAAAGCGTCTCCTCGGAGGCTTCCGCCAGCGCCGCAATGGTCGGAAGCTGCTGCAAAAAGCGCGTGTAATAGCCCCTAACCGCCTCGACGCGAGTCTGCTGTAACATGATCTCCGAGAGCCACACGCGATAAGGCTCTTTATTTTCCCGCCACGGCAGCGCTCGGTGATGCTCCGCGTACCATGGAAGCAGGCGCTCCGGCAAGCATTCCAGCATAGTTCTTTTTCCTTTCTTCATAAAAAGCAGGAACGGCTTATCGTTCCTGCTTTTTATCTGTGTTCGCCGATTTTCTCTTTCTGCGGCGGCGGGGACGGCGGCGCGCTGCCAGCTCGTCAAACTTCTTCGCAGCGTCGGACGCGCCCTCATAGACCAAGCGGCTGACGCGCAGCGTTCCGTCCTCTTCCTTCTGCAAGCGAATGCGAATGAGATATCTGCCGTGTGTCTCGCAGGTCGCCATCGTCATATAGCGGTGTCCCTCCTGCGCGATCCACGCCCCGTTCGGCATTTCCACACCGCACTGCGGGCAGTGGCTCTTGAGGTCGGTCATCGCGCTGATTGCCTTGGTCTTGTCCTCATAGCCGCGGAATACCGTTCTGCTGATGCACCCGGCGGGCGGGTCACCGTGAAAGCCGTCCGTATGGCTGCGAAGCGCCTGTCCGTACTCGGCAATGCCGCGCTTTAGGTCAAGTCGGCTGCAAATCAGCGCCGTATGGTAAGCGTCTCCCAGCGCGTCGTGCGCCGGGCGGCTCGGCACAATGCCGATCAGCTCCATTGCGGCGGAAAGCGACTTCTGCGACGTACCGCAGCCGGTCTGCGCGTTAAAAATCATCTGCGCGTTGTACCACTGCGTGATCCAGTCCGGCTCGTCATCGTGCAGAAGAATATTGTCCTCCAAAATACGGATATCGTCAAAGCCCCAAGTCAGGAAAATGCACTCCCCGCCGATCCACGCACGGAATCTTGCCAGTGCCTCCGGGAAGGGCAAGCCATTCTCGAGGAGGGTAGCATCCCGCAGCCCCGTCAGCTTGGAGACACGGCTGTTGAGCTTTTTATAATACTTCGGCCGAACCAGCACCTGAAATTCATCCGCGACCGTTCCGTCCTCGAGCAGACGCACCGCACCGATCTGTATGATCTCGCCGTGAATCTCAACGGGCAGCACCTTCTTCGCAGCGTATGAGCCGGGCCATGGCTGGTTCCATTCCATATCCAATACAATATACTGCAAACCGCGCTCACCACCTATTACAATATATTTGGACAAGGAAGCCGGGCAGCCAGTCCGGCTTCCTTTCC
>CAMAEX010000028.1:0-13378 GCA_945832065.1 uncultured Clostridia bacterium
ACCGCAGGAATACTTTGTGTATTTCAAGGTTTTCAAACCGAAAAGTTGCGGCAAAAGATCCGCCGAACGCCGCAGTCGATTGATTCAGAGGTTCCCAAGCTTACAGCGGGACGCGCACGGGCTGCAGCGGCACAAGCGTGGAGATCGCGTGCTTGTAGATCATCTGCTGTTTGCCCTCAGAGCTTAAGACGACGATAAAGCTGTCAAAGCCCGTAATGATGCCTTTCATCTGAAAGCCGTTCATCAGGAACATCGTCACGGGAATATGCTCCTTGCGTACCTCGTTTAAGATCAGATCCTGCAAATTTTCTGTGTTTGCCATTTTTTGAGTACCTCTTTTCTTGTTTTCGGGATACTCCTATTGTAATGGCTTGTCCTTGTCGAATTCCCGAATCTCCCGTCGGAAACCATGAAATAATTTTTGCCCGCTATATGGGGCGAATATGCGCGTCAATTGATTGGACTAAGGGCTAAGGGTGAATGACTGTGGTGTGCTTCGCACGGATTCAAAATCCATCAACCGCACCCCTCCGTAGGGCGCGACGACTCGGCGCGCCGGTGCAGGAATTACCGACTGCGTACCAATTTCCTTTCCGTGTCATTGCGAGGGCGCATGCGCCCGTGGCAATCCATTGGGCTAATTCCCTTAGAGTAAATCCGCGATTTTATTGCCCCGCGCAAATCTCCGCTGCCTGCCGCAAAACCGCGTCAAAGTCGGGTGCGTCGGGCAATTCGATCCAGTGGATGTCCGCATTGCGGCGGAACCATGTCCGCTGCCGTTTGGCGTAGCGGCGGGAGGCGAGCTTGATCTTCTCCCGCGCCGCGTCCTCGGTGTCTTCCCCGCGCAAAAACGCCGTCAGCTCCTTGTAGCCGATTGCCTGCATACTCGTCGCCGTCGGGGAGACACCGCTTTCCAGCAGCCGCCGCACCTCCCCGACCAGACCCTGTGCAAACATCTCGTCTACGCGGGCGTCAATGCGGGCATAGAGGGCGGAGCGGTTGACATAATCCAGACCTATCCAAATCGGTCGGTATTTCGGCGGTCGGCTCTGCGTCTCCCGGTTGTGCCGGGTGATGGTCTTGCCCGTCTCCAAATAGACCTCCAACGCGCGGATGACGCGTTTTTGATTCGACGGGTGAATGCTTGCCGCCGCCTCGGGATCCACCGCGCGAAGCTGCTCCATCAGCGGCTCGATCCCCTCTCTCTGCGCCCGAAGGGTCAGCGCCTCCCGTATGCCCGTCTGCGGAAAGGGCGCGAACTCCCGCCCCGCGACGAGGGAATCCACATACAGCCCCGTGCCGCCGACGACGATCACGGGCTTGCCCCGCGATAAAATCTCCTGCACGCAGGCGTCTGCCAGCTCAACATAGCGGCTAACGGAAAACTCCTCCTGCGGGTCAATGCAATCCAGCATATGGTGCCTTACACCGCTCGTCTCCGCCGCCGTGGGCTTCGCCGTGCCGATGTCCATGCCTCGGTAGAGCTGCATGGAATCACAGGAGACGATCTCCGCGCCGAGCTGCTGCGCCAAGGCGACCGAGAGGCGGGTTTTCCCCGTGGCGGTGGGGCCGACGATACAAAGCAACTCCATCCTCACGCCCTCTTAAAGCTCCGCTCCAACTGCGAAGCGGTCAACACGGCAACGATCGGTCTGCCGTGGGGGCAGTATTTGAGCGACGGGTCGGAGAGCACCTGCTTCACCAAGACCTCCCGCTCGCGGGCATCGGTGTGCCTGCCGCCCTTGATTGCGGCTTTGCAAGCCACCGTGTGCAGCAGCGTGTCCCGCAGGGCGGCGGGGTCGGTGCGCTTGCCGTTCAAAAGGTTGCTCGCAAGCTGATTGAGGGCGCTCTCCGCGTCGGCTGCGTCCAGCTCTGCGGGAATGCGGCGCACGGCAAGCGTCCCGTCGCCGTAGTCGCTGACCTCAAAGCCGCACTCGTTCAGAAGACGGGCGTTTTCCGTCAGGATCGCCGCCTCCTCCCGCTCTGGTTGACATAATATTGGTTCCAGCAGAAGCTGGGACATAATGGGTTCCGTGCTTCTGCGGAGCTTTTCAAAGAGAATCCGCTCATGCGCCGCGTGCTTGTCGATGAGCAAGACCTCTCTGTCCTGCTCGACAATAATATAGGTGTCCAACACCTCGCCAACCACGCGGTAAGATTGCGTCTGCAACGGCAGCTCCTGCTGCGCTTCCGCTTCCACACTGTCATTGCGAGGCGCTTGCGCCGTGGCAATCTCATCCGCCCCTATACTGTCATTGCGAGGCGCTTGCGCCGTGGCAATCTCATCCGTTGCAGCGATGCCTTCCGTTCCTCGCGGGCGGCTGATAGCCGCCCCTACATCGTCACCCTCCACTGTAGGGCGGGGACAGTCATAAGCCGGTGCAGGAACTGCCGCATCTGTACGAGCTTGTTTCCCCGTACCGTCTGCCGCTTCGCGGACGGCAGGGACATGTCCCCGCCCTACGTTGTCATTGCGAGACTGCGCAGCAATCTTGTCTGCATTTACGGAAGCCCTTGCGCTGTCCTGCATCACGGCGGCGAAGGCGCGGTAATCCTCGGCGCTCATCTGACGGAAAAAATTTTGCTTCGGCACGGCAGTCGTCTGCGTCCTCGGCTTTTCAGAGTGGGGCAGCTGCAGCGGCACCCGTCCGCTCGCCCGCTCCAAAGCGCCCTGTACGCCGTACCGGATGCAGTCAAACACATCGCGCTCGTTCAAAAACCGCACCTCGGTCTTGGCGGGATGGACATTGACATCCACCAAATGCTCCGGCATCGTCAGATGCAGCACGCAGGACGGATAGCGTCCGACCATCAGCGCGTTGCGGTACGCCTCCTCAAGGGCGGCGGTCATGGACTTTGAGCGCACATGGCGTCCGTTGACAAAGAATATCTGATTGCTGCGGTTGCCCCGGGAGGCGTTCGGCTTGGAAACATAACCTGAGAGCGCGTATTTCTCATAGCGGCTGTCCACCTCGGTCATCTCCTGGGCGGTCGTTCTGCCCATCACGGCATAGACCGCGCTGTAAAGCCGCCCGTCCCCCGCCGTGTGAAGCTGCTCCTCTCCGTCTCTCAGGACGCGGAAGGCGATCTCCGGGTGCGCGAGGGCGAGACGCTGCATCATGCTCAGAACCGCAGACGCCTCCACAGTATCGCGCTTCATAAACTTCATGCGCGCAGGCGTGTTATAAAACAGGTCCCGGACGATGATCGTCGTCCCGTTCGGGCAGCCGACCTCGCCCTGTTCGGTCACGATACCGGCGTCCAAATGCAGCCCCGTGCCGAATTCCGCATCGGCGGTTTTCGTCATCAGATCGACTCTGGAAACGGCAGAGATCGCCGCCAGCGCCTCACCTCGAAAGCCGAGGGTGTGGATCGCCTCCAAGTCGCTCGCCTCGCGGAGCTTGCTGGTCGCGTGGCGCAAAAAGGCGGTGGGCGCGTCCTCGGCGCTCATGCCGCAGCCGTCGTCGGTCACCCGCAAAAAGGTCATGCCGCCGTTTTGTATTTCCACGGTAATATTTTTCGCCCCCGCGTCAATGGCGTTTTCGACCAGCTCCTTTGCCGCGCCTGCGGGACGATCCACGACCTCGCCCGCTGCGATCAGATCCGCCACATGGGGCGAAAGCTGTTGAATTTTTGGCATGATCTCACCTCCGTCAGAGCATCGCCGCGACGGCGACCAAATTGATCAGGCTGTGCAGCGCGATCGCGCCCCAGATGCTGCGCGTGCGCTGATAAACCCAGCCGAGCGTGATCCCGGCGGGCAGATATTGCAGAAAGGAAAGGGCAAGCACGCTCCACGGCTGCACCCCAATATACTGAAACGTATGCAGCAGCCCGAACAGCACCGTCGTCACAAGATAGGCGACCCACGGCTTACGCCTGCAAATCGGCGCGAACAGCACGCCGCGCACAAGACATTCCTCCGTGATCGGCGCAAAAACGACCGTGCTGATCGCCATCGGGAGCGTGTAATTCGTCAGGATGGTGCCGATCGCCTCGTTGTTGCGGTTTTCGAGCGTCACATTCATTCCGGCGCTGAGGAACATGATCAGCAGCGAGACGAGATACGCCAGCAGCCAATAAAAGGCGAATCCGCGCAGGATGGTGGAAAGCAGGCGTCTCCCGTTCCCCTTTAGCGGCTGTGTAGATCGCCAGAGGAATTTGCGGAAAACAAGCACAAGCAAAATAAAATCCAGCACAAACGCCGCGATCTGCGCAAGACTCGCGCCCCGCACGCTGCTAAGGTCAACACCGAGCAGCGGAAGCAGCCAACGCAGCAGCTCCGGGATACCGGACAGATAAAGGAGCCAGCACCCCAAGCCGCAAAGCAGTTCTATTTTAGTCGGCGCAACAATATCGCGCTCCCGAAACGTCTCGCGCATCCGTATTTCCTTCCAAATTTCTTCATACTCTGTAGGGCGGGGACATGTCCTAAGCCGGTGCAGGAACTACCAGCTGCGTACAATCTTCCCAAGCATGTCATTGCGAGATCAGTGCGCACACTGGTCGTGGCAATCTCGTGCAGCAACTCCCGTCCGCGCGCAAATTTATGTCCCCGCCCTACAACGTTTTTCAAACCATCTTTTTCAATTCAAACAAAGCGTTCATCGCCTCGATCGGGGTCATTGTCTCGACGGACATCGACTCCAACCGCTTGCGCAGGGCGTCGTTTTCCATGCTCATAATCGAGAGCTGGTCGTTCGCCGCCACCTCGACCGTCCGCACGGGTGCGCCGCTCTCCAAATCATGCAAAAGCTGCCGCGCACGGGAGACGACCTTCTCCGGCAGTCCCGCCAGCTTCGCGACCTCCACGCCGTAGGAGTCGTCCGCCGCGCCGGGGACGATCTTGCGCAGGAACACAATGTCCCCGCCGCGCTTTCTGACCGCGATATTATAATTCTTCACACCGCCGATCTCCCGCTCGATATCCGTCAGCTCGTGGTAATGCGTCGCAAATAAGGTCTTCGCCCCGAGGCGCTTTTTGTCCGTGACATACTCCACCACCGCACGGGCGATCGCCATGCCGTCAAAGGTGGAGGTGCCGCGCCCGATCTCGTCGAGGATCAGCAGGCTCCGCGCCGTGGCGTGGGATAAAATCTCCGCAACCTCCGACATCTCCACCATAAAGGTGGATTTGCCCATGGAGAGGTCGTCCGACGCGCCGATGCGGGTGAAAATGCGGTCCACGATGCCGATATGCGCGGACTTTGCCGGCACGAAGGAGCCGATCTGCGCCATCAGCACGATCAGCGCGACCTGCCGCATATAGGTGGACTTCCCCGCCATATTGGGGCCCGTGATGATCGCGGTACGGTTCTCGCCGCAGTCGAGGACGGTGTCGTTCGGGACAAACAGACTGGATTTCAGCACCTGCTCCACCACGGGATGCCGCCCCTCACGGATGACGATCTCCTCCGAGACATCCACCTCGGGCTTGCAGTAATTCTGCCGCACGGCAAGCGCCGCGAAATTCGTCAGCACGTCGAGACAGGCGATCGCCTGCGCCGTGCGCTGCACCCGCTCTGCCTGCAATGCCAAATGCTCGCGAATTTGGGTGAATAAGTCATATTCCAGCGCCGTAATGCGATCCTTCGCCGTCAGGATGGTGGATTCCAGCTCCTTCAGCTCCGGCGTGATGTAGCGCTCTCCATTGGCAAGGGTCTGCTTGCGGATGTAAGTCTCCGGGACAAGGTCGACCTGCCCCTTCGCGACCTCAATATAGTAACCGAACACGCGGTTGTAGCCCACGCGCAGGTTCTTGATGCCGGTCTTTTCCTTCTCCTCCGCCTCAATGCGCGCCAAGGTGCCCTTGCCGCCGGAGACAATATCCCGCAGCTCGTCCAGCTCCCCGGAGTAGCCCGCGCGGATGATGCCGCCCTCGCGGACAGTAAAGGGCGGTTTTTCTTCAATGGCAGCGGCGAGCAGCTTGCAGATATCCTGCAAATCGTCGATTTCGTCCTGCACGACACCGAGCATCGGGCTTTGAAACTGCGCAAGGGCGGCTTTCAATGCGGGCAGCGGTTCGCAGCCGTATTGCAGGGATAACAGGTCCCGGGCGTTGGCGGCGCCGGTGACGATCCTTGCCATCACGCGCTCAAAATCGGATACGGTGCGCAAAAGCTCCTGCAAGCCGTCCCGCTCCGGCGTGTTTTTCGTCAGCTCCTCCACCGCATTTAACCGCATGGAAATGCGTTTGGGGCTTAAGAGCGGCTTTTCCAGCCAGCTTCTGAGCATACGGCTGCCCATGGCGGTCTTGGTATGGTCGAGCACCCACAGGAGGCTGCCGCGCTTTTCGCCGCCGCGCAGCGTCTCGGTCAGCTCCAAATTGCGCCGGGCGGAGAGATCCAGCTCCAAAAAACGCCCGTGCACATAAAATTCCAAATTGCGCACATGCGTCAGGCTGACCTTTTGCAGCTCCCGCAGCGTCCGCAGGAGGGCACCGGCACTGCGCCAGACCTCTTCATATTTCACCAGTCCGAGGGCTTCCAGAGACTTGCCGAATTGCGCCGTAACGAGCGCCGCCGTGTCGTTCGGGTCAAACAGCTCGTTTGCGCCCATATCCGCGCAGCAGCTTAAGCGTTCGCGCAGGGCTTCCGTCAGCGTCTCGTCCTTCACCGCCGTGCCGCCGCGCAGCACCTCCGACGGTGCAAAACATCCCAATTCGGAGATCACGCGGTCCATCGCCTGCTCGCCCTCGGCAAAGGTCGCATAGAACGTGCCGGTCGAGACATCGCAGAAGCTGATGCCGTAGCGTCCGTTGTTGCCGAACACGCAGGCGAAATAGTTGTTTCTGCTCTCGTCGAGCATGGAGCTTTCCACGACCGTGCCGGGCGTGACAATGCGGGTAATATCCCGCTTGACCAAGCCCTTGGCAAGGGCGGGATCCTCCATCTGCTCGCAGATGGCGACCTTGTAGCCCCGCTGCACAAGGCGCGCAATATAGGCCTCGGCGGAATGATACGGCACGCCGCACATCGGTGTCTGTTCCGATTTTTCCTTGCCCCTGTCGCGGGTCGTGAGCGTGAGATCCAGCTCCTTTGACGCAAGCCGCGCGTCGTCGTCGAACATCTCGTAAAAGTCGCCCAGTCGGAAAAATAAGATGCAGTCCGGATGCTGCTCCTTGATCTCAAGATACTGCCGCATCATCGGCGTCAGCTCCGCCATGCCGTGTCCCTCCGTTTCTAATCTATCTCGTAGGGGCGGCTATCAGCCGCCCGCGTGCAGGCACTTCATATTTCAGTGAATCGTGAATAACTTACGCACAGGCTCCCAATTCTGTCATTGCGAGGAGCGCAGGCGACGTGGCAATCTATAGATGCCTATACGAGATTGCCACGACCGGTGTGCGCACCGGTCTCGCAATGACAAAGACGGAAGCTGACCTATAATAATATCATCCGTGCGAAGCACACCTCAGTCCTTCACCATTCACTCTTAGCCCTTAGCCAAAAAGGCTTTCCACAGGCGCGTCAAGGATGCCGCACGCTACAGCTTCCCACAGACCGCCACCTGTTCACGATTCACAATTCATGATTCACTACTTTTTACAAGCCTTCCCGTCAGGCTCCAGGTCGTGCAGCCGTCGATCAGAACGTCGGCAAACTGCCCGATCAGCTCGTCGCCGCCGTTGAGGCGCACCAGTCTGCCGCCGTCGGTGCGGGCGGTGAGCAGCTCGTCGTCTCTGCCGTCGATCAGCACGCGCATGGTCTTGCCGACATAGGCGCGGTGCTTTTCCTCGGAAATACCGTTCTGCACGGCACAGAGCCGGTCAAAGCGGCGGTTTTTGTCGGCTTTGGTAAAGGGATCTGCCATTTTCGCCGCAGGCGTGCCTCCTCTGGGCGAGAAAATAAAGGTAAACAGCGCGTCGTAGCGCACACGCTCGATCAAACTGATCGTATCCTCAAACTCCTCCTCCGTCTCGCCGGGGAAGCCGACGATCACATCGCTCGTCAAAACGAGCTCGGGCATCAGGCTTCTTCCGTAATCGACGAGGCGCAGATACTGCTCTCTCGTATAATGTCGATTCATCTCCTTCAAGACACGGTCGTTGCCCGACTGGAAGGGCAGATGAAACTGCTTGCAGATCTTCGGATATTTTGCAATCGTGTCAAAGAGCTTAAAGCTCGCGTCCTTCGGGTGGGAGGTCATGAAGCGCAGACGGAAATCACCGTCCATCTCCGCGATATGCGCCATTAAATCGGCAAAATCGACGCCGATCCCCAAATCCTTGCCGTAGGAGTTGACATTCTGCCCCAAAAGGGTGATCTCCTTATAGCCCGCCGCGATCAGATCCTCGCACTCGCGGTAGATCTCCTCCGGCAGACGGCTGCGTTCCCGTCCGCGCACATAGGGTACGATGCAGTAGGAACAGAAGTTGTTGCATCCGTACATCACGCTGACCCACGCCTTAAGCTTGTTCGTCCGCGCCACGGGCAGCCCCTCGGCGATGGAGCCTGCCGAATCCTCCACGGCAAAGACGCGCTTGCCCGTTTTCAGCACGCGCAGCAGCAAGGCGGGGAACTCCCAAAGGTGATGGGTCGAGAATACGCCGTCCACATGGGGATAGGAGTGCTTGATGCGGTCAGAGACGGCAGGCTGCCCCATCATGCAGCCGCAGAGGAAAATTTTCTGCCGCGGATGGCGGCGCTTGGTGTGGACGAGGGCGCCGACATTGCCGAACACGCGCTGCTCGGCGTGCTCCCGAATGGCGCAGGTGTTTAAGACAATGACATCCGCGCCCTCCTCGGTGTCCGTTAAGGCATAGCCCGCCTCCACGAGCATCCCGCGGATCCGCTCGGAATCCGCCTCATTTTGCTGGCAGCCGTAGGTGTCCACAAACGCCAAAGGCGTGATGCCCTGCGCCGCCCAATATTCCCTGATCTCGCCGCAGATCGCGTTCTGCCGCCGAATCTCCTCCGGGGAGATCACCGTCGTTTTCGTTTCCAATGGGAGAATCCTCCGAATGATACATTTTTACAGTATATTGTAGCATTTTTCTCGCCCCATTGCAAGCGTTCGAACAGGAAAAACAAAAACTCCCAACTCCCAGCCGCAAAAAAAGATGCCAAGGAACCGATCCTCTGACATCTTTTTCTGTAGGGCGGGGACATGTCCCCGCCGCATGCAGGAACTACCAAGTGCATACAATCTCGTGTGTCAAGGGGACGGGTTCCTTGACACTTTTTTCATTTCATGACTTTCCGATGAAGCTCTGCCCTCGTCGGAACACGCTGTATCCGAAGCGGAAAACTATCGCCACTGACAGCGCCTTACCGCTTTCTTTCATAGAAACCTCTCGGTCACCGCGCTTGCCTCCGTTTTGTGCCACAGGGACGATCCCCTTGACACGGTTCCTTTACCCACCAGCCTCGGCCGTCTTGAAATCCGTTCCGCTCCATAAACTGAGCCAGAACCTTGATCTGTGTGCGCTCCGGGATGCTGACGCCTTCACTGCAAAGAACGGAAAATATCCGCTCCTTTATACTGTCTGCAACCGCAAACCATGCGTCAGTGATACGGCGGGCTTCCGTGTGTTCCGGTGTTCCTTCTTCGTAGTCATATTCATTGTCTTCGACCCACCATGCCTTGTTTTCTGCCAGCGCAAAGGCTTCCGCCAATTCCCGTTCGGTAATCGCTGCCGCAGCTTGCCTTCGCATCTCTTCAATGGACATTCCACCTGTTGGGTCTCCTGCCATCACCACAGCATCCACCGGAGGCAAACATTCCTCCGCCGCTGCCGGTATTTCGTCTCTTGCCATTTCTTGTGCAGCTTCCATAGTATTCCCCCAAGCCATCAAGGGAGACGCCATCGAAAATTCCGCTTTCTCGGACATAGTTTCAAATGGTTCTCCGAATTTCTGTTGCGGAGTAGATCAGCGTTGCAATCGGTTCAATATACAATTGTCGCCCCGTTTTGTAACGCATACACAGACGGGTATATGTTATTCCAAAGCTCATGACAAATAGGTGGACAGAGATCCTCATCGGCAAAGGTATCCCCCGCCTTCGAATATCCACACCGGCATCTGCTCTCCGTGACTGTCAGTAAAACTTTGCTCATTTCGGAAATATTCCTCCTTTTGCTACAGAACCCAAGGGCAAATCCTCTCTGAAAAAGTGTGTCAAAAAAACCGTCCCCTTGACACATGAATGTCAGCGAATATAGCCCAAAATCCCGGGAATCAGACGTTTTTCACGCTTTATTTCTCTACCCTTGACATCAATACTACCGTCTCCACATGGAACAAGACGATGTCGTGAATGTCGACACAACACGGAAACAAATCTACCCTCTGTGTATGAGGAAACATATCAACCCTATTCATTTAGTCATAATGATATTGTGCTGTAATGAATGGATGCAAAGCGCTAAGCAAAGCATTTCCTCCGTTCATCTGCACATATCTGATCAGCACTTCAGCCAGGTATTTCTTCTCATCACCGGAAGAATAAATCTTTTTACGCAGTCCTTTTTCGTCACGAAATTCATAGTGAAAATCTGATGCCATCTCATAATCAAGGCTATATTTTTCAAATCTTCCGTCTTCTTTTACAAACACAGAGAGAAACCATATTCCCTGATTATCCAATTGAATCGTTAGTCTCCATTCTCCTAGAGTTTTGTCATGCCAGGCATATCTTGCACCGGCGTGATGCTCTCTTTTTATACCTTCATATCCCCGAATGTAAGCCAACGAATATGCTTGACCGCCGGAAATCTTCGTACGTGGGGAAGCCGTTTCTTTCTTGGTTTCGTCCCGATTCAATATAGGAGTACACCCGCCGACACGATCGAAAGTTCCGGCTCTTTTCCAGCATACCTCGTGAAATTCGTCTGCGATGTCGATGAATTCCTTTGGAAGATATGACATCGCCTGCGCCTTGATTTCCAGCATGGCGGAATCAAATTTGTTATAAACCCAGCCACTATACGATCCCGTCTGCACAGCGTAATAGGTCCAGGCGATCGACCCGGCGATGGCTCCCGTGGTATCGCAGTCACCGCCGATTGAAATTACATTCCGGATGGCATCTTCAAAATTCTCAGATTCCAGAAAGGCGACAATTGCCTGTGGAACCGAGCCCTGGCAAGAGCCGTCAAATTTGTAAGTCTCCCGTATGGAATCGAGCGTAAAATCCAGATTGTAATAGTGTTCGCTTATGTACTGCCCGATTTCTTCCTTTGTTCTTCCGCATTTCGCCAGAAATACCGCAGCGGAGACAGCTTCTGCTCCCTTGATACCCTCCGGATGATCATGTGAGACGCTGGCGCTGACACGCGCCAATGCCAACGCCTCTTCCATCGTAACGGCTGCCAGCCCACAGGGAGAGACGCGCATTGCAGAGCCATTTCCATAGCTTCCGTAGGGCTTGGGATTTTTCTGGCGGAGCCACTTAGCAAAGCTTCCGCCGTAAGCTCCTGTCGGATGGGGATACCGCCGTCCGAAATCCTGCATCACCTCAATCAGAAATTCCTGAAAACCCTTTCCATTTTCGCCCCGCTTGAATTGCTCTTCACGGCTCAGCAGGATTGCTTTCGCTACTGCCACTGTCATAATTGTATCATCGGTATAATCGCATCCCGGTGAAAAAAGCGGAAATTGCTTTGTTATAATATTATTGAATTCATATTTTGAACCAACAATATCTCCAATAAATGCACCGTACATGTTTTATCCCCCCCTTTTTATTTGCTGATATCGGAATTATAGCATATCAACTTAAGCTTATGGTCGCCCGAAAAGCGACCTTTTTCCAAAAAATTCTATTCCATTCACCTGAGCAAGATGCAGAAAAGTAGCTTCCTATTGGAAATCAGAGGCTTCCCTATCCTCCGGTGAGAACTCCACCCGCACCTTCTTGGAGTCGATTTCACCCTGGGAAAGCAAGACGACCGTCTCCACATGGGTCGAGACAATGGCTTGAATGTCCGCAGTGCATGGGAATAAATCATATGCCGGTGTACGGGGGAACAAATCGGTCATACTCTTCATTTTTGTATGATTGCAGAGTAGTCTTTTCTTTCATGAAAAAAGAGAGATCACAGCGCAGGAGAAGCTTTCTAACAGGGTCATTGCCATTGCCCTACGGAGTGAACTACTGCAATGTATTCATATTTTTTCATTGCATAACACCTCCAACTTCAAATCTATGAATTGCTCTCACTTTACTGCCCGTTTTGTCATTTTCGTCATCATTTTTCCGATATAAAGAGGATGCCGGTAAGAAAACTTTATTTGAAGAGACTGAAGTACGGAGTGGCAAATCACAAATTTTTTCGACCAAATATGTTCGGCTAACCCGTGTCCGACTTTCCGGGCATCTGCTTTGAACTCTTTCGGTATGGGAAGACCCGAAGCAGAATCGGTATCCGTCAGCGGAGGATGGAATAGGTGAAAGGAAATTCCATACTCCTCATTCTCGATTTCCAGACACTTTGCCAGTGATTCAATCGTCCCTTTTATCGCCGCATAAGACGAGATATTTTCAAATCCCGTAACGCCGACGCCGGAGCTTGTAAAGATGATGCGCCCCTCCTTCTGCTCGCGCATATACGGCAAAACGGTTTTCGCAAGTCTCAACGCGCCGAAGAAATTGACGTCCATGACATCCCGGTAAACATCATAATCACTATCCGGCTCACTCATAAAAGTGCAGCGGCAGGCATTATGTATTGCAATGTCAATGCTTCCAAACCGCCCGGCAGCCTGCTTTACTCCGTTTTCAATATCGGAAAGCCTCCGCGCATCCACAACGATCGGCAAAAGCGTTTCAGGATACCGAGGCTGTAATTGACGAATGTTGGATATATCTATATCTAACACAACAACAGAATGGTTTAACTCCAGCAGTCGTTTTGCCATATGATACCCTATGCCCTGGTTTGCGCCCACAATAACGATATTCGCCATTTGAATCGCCTCCCGTCATTCCGCAGCCGCATTCCATTCCGCCCCGTCCTCGTCTATCCAGGTATCCGTACCGTTATAGGTAAAACGGCGTTCAATACGGTCCATATAGGTTCCGTCCGCCAATTTATATACAGTTGTCATATCGCCGCGGAGATTCACAAGCTCCACCACATCCGCTCCCGGATAACTCGTCTCACTCTCATCTTCGCCGCCCTTGCCGGTCTCGCCCTCGCCCTGGGACCAGCACAGCAAAAGGCCCTTGTATTCCGTATACAGGAAAAGTACGCCGTCTGTTTTCTCCGCCGTAAATTCCATTTTCATGGAGCTTCCTTCAAAATCATTGGTCATATCGGCGGAGAGGATATTTCCACTCAGTGAATATGTACCGATACCGCCGTCCGCGCCGATGTAACATGAGATATGGCCATCGCTTGTGATCTCCATGCTGCTTCCGAACTCCATAGCGC
>CAMAEX010000029.1:0-13362 GCA_945832065.1 uncultured Clostridia bacterium
TTGCCCACGCAGACAGAGCCGCTGATTCAACAGGACATGTCCCCGCCCTACAAGGGGTTCGTGACATTACTATAGTGAAAACGCGGCTTCGCTTGGTTGGCGAAGCCGCGTTCTGTTTTTTGATCAGCGGATACGGACGGCGTTGCCGGTGAGGACGCCGAGCGCCATATTCAGCTTACTCCGCGTCATGCGCAAGAAGCCCCAATGCGTATCTCCGAATTCCACGACCGTGCCCGTTTCATCGTCGGGACGTGTCAGATAGGCGAAGTGGCTTTTGGTGCTTTTCCCGTTAATGACACCATTTTGTGTGACGACCCAGCCGCGCTTTTCATATTCCGCCACATAAGGTCGAATATCCCGGACGAAAAAGCAAAAGTGATGCAAGCCGTAGCCATGGGCGCGGATAAAAGCGGTGTAGATATTTTCCGCGCCGCCGGTGGTGATCAGCTCGATCTCCGTCTTGCCGCAATAGCCGAGGACAACATCATAGCCCGGATCGGTGAAGGGCTGCCCTTTATAATATAGTTGCCCTACGGGGTTGTTTACGGCGCGATACCACGCCTTAATGCCGTAGATTTTCCCGTATTCGTCCATTGCCTTTTCCATATCCTCGACAACATAGCCGAGCTGGTGGACGCGCTTGAATTTCATCTTCATGGCAGCACCTCAAACGATCGGGTCGCCGGTCTGCACGCCGTCGAGCTTGAAAGCCCGCACCATCCAGTCGCCGAGGCGGGGCGATATCGCATCGGCAAAGACGAGCAGCTTGCACGGCAGATAGGGCACAAGCATCTCCCGCTTGTTCCGCAGGATGCACTTGACAACAGCCTTTGCCATCTTGTCGGGTGAGGCCTTCGGTGTGATCTTCGGGCAGGCGACATGGGCGATCTGCGGCGTATCGGTGCGGCTGGGGAAGATCATGCCGACATGGATGCCCTCGCGGCGCAGCTCCTGCCGCATGACCTGAAAGAAACCGTTGAGCGCAAATTTTGTCGCGACATACGCCGCATCCGGCGGCACACCCTTTTTACCGTCCATAGAGACGGTGACGATCAGATGTCCGCCGCCTTGCGCGCGAAAATGGGGCAAAATGGCATACGCCGTGGAGAGATTGCCGAAGAAATTATTTTCCATCATGCCGCGGATCTGCTCCTGCGTCAGCGCTGCGGCAGGACAGCGGAGATAGATGCCCGCGTTGCAGTGGCAGATATGTATCGCACCGAAGCGCTTCACGGCACCCTCCACAGCGGCTTTGAGCTGCGCTTCGTCACGAATGTCCGCAAGCAGCACCTCGGTCTGGACACCCAGCGCCCGCACCTCCTCAGCGACCGCATTCAGCCGAGTTTCGTTGCGGGCGATCAATGCGACATTCGCGCCCTGCTTTGCCAGCGCAAGCGCCGTAGCCCGCCCAATGCCGGAGGACGCGCCTGTGACGATGGCATTTTTTCCAATCAGTTTCTGTTTCATGGTTACCTCCCGAGGAACCGCTTGACGCGGAAAATCATTCGTACAGTGCGGTAGCGTTTTTTTAATAGCAGACGGTAGATGAGCTGTTTGTTTTTATCCAAAAGGGGAAGATACTTGTTTTCGCGATAGGTTGGAAAATGCTGCTCCATATAGGCGCGGAACTCCTCCACCAAATGGCTCTTGCGGTCAATTAGCAGAACGCGCACCGTCGCAGCGAGCAGAATGTGCTGCATGGCCTGAAAGGTCAGCTCCTCGCGGCGTGTTTCCAAATAACCGTGTGCCTCGTACCAAGTGAGGATATCGTCGTAGGCTTGCAGAATTTCGGCGTTGCGTGCGACATTTTTATTGTTCATTGCGCTGCCCTCGCGTTGGAGGTAGTGGTAATATGCGCCGGGCAGACGGTAAGCGGTCTGCGCGATGGCGAGCAGCTTTGTCACGACGCGGATATCCTCATACCAGACCTTGGTGGCAAAGTCGATGTCATGTTCCGTAAAAAGTGTGCGGCGGTAAGCGCGGTTCCACGGCGCCATCACGCCGAAATACAGTGTCGGCTCATCCTTCACGGTGAGAAGCGTTTCTGCGGGGACATTCTCGTGCAGCTCGTCCACCTTTTTTCCGTCGCGCTCAACCTCTGCGCCGAAAAGGATGAGATCGGCAGGTGTTTTTTGAATGACCGCCGAGAGCGCCGCGAGAAAATCCGGAGAAAGAGAATCGTCGCCGTCCACAAAAAGCAAATACTCGCCGCTTGCAAATTGAATGCCGCGATTCCTCGCCGCGCCTGCGCCGCCGTTGGGCTGATGGATCGCCCGGAGCTTGTCCGGATGTTTTGCTGCGTAGTCGTCACAGAGCTTTCCGCAGCCGTCCGGGGAGCCGTCGTCAATCAGGAGCAGCTCATAATCCTGACAGGTCTGGGCTAAAACGGATTCGATACACTTCGGCAGATATGCTTCCACCCGATAGACCGGAACGATCAGACTGAATCTCGGCATGGCGTTTTCTCCTTTTGCAGACATATTTGAGATTCGGGCGGCTGATAGCCGCCCCTACATAAGTATTATAACTGCCATTGTTTCCAAATGCAAGAAAAATCAGCCTTGCCGCAAAATCGGTTGGAGCTGCTGCCCGAGAAGCGCGCTCTCCGCGGCGAGGGGCAGGAGCGAGAAATCGGCAACGAGACTGTAGGGCTTGCCCTGCGGGCTGTCCTGCCCGAAGGGGACGAAATAATAGTGCTTGCGATTGAGCAGCCGACCGATATTCTCCGCGCTTGCCGTCAGCCCGTCATTCGTCGAGAGGGCAAGCAGGACAGGACGCGCGTTGCGCAGATGGGCTTTGCAGGCGAAGGTCGCGGGGGTATCCGCAATGCCGTTTGCCAGCTTCCCGAGGGTGTTGCCCGTGCAGGGCGCAATAATCAGAAGGTCAAGCTGCTTTTTCGGCCCGAACGGCTCAACCTCGGCAAGGGTATGCAGAACGGGTCTGCCGCAGATCGCCTCCACCTCGGCGCGGAACTCCTCCGCTTTGCCGAAGCGCGTGTCCGTTTCGTAGGAGGCAAAGGAGAAGATCGGCACGACATCAAAACGCTCCGTGAGCAGCTTTAATGCGTCGATGGTCTTTCGAAAGGTACAAAACGAGCCGCAAAATGCAAGCCCGACGACAGGTTTCATGGCGTTTCCTCCCGCTCAAGAAGGTCGAGGATGCTTTGCGCATAGAGTGCGCCTGCGGTTTTCGGCGCGTACTGCCCGGGAAGCCCGGAGGCAAGCAGATAGGAAAGCCCTAAACGCTTGCAAGCCTCCGCGTCGATGCCGTAGGGCGGCGAGGCAAGCTCTATCAGCATACACTCCGGCGGCAGACGGCACAACTGCGCTTCGTTCAGCGTTGCGGCGGGCACGGTATTGAAAACGAAATCGTATTGACCTAAGCCGTGCAGGTAGCTTCCCGTCATTTCCGATTGCAGTCCGCACGCCTCGGCAAGTGCGCGGTCGGCGGGCTTCCTCGCCGCAACGGTGACAGAGGCACCGAGTGCTTGCAGCCTGCGCGCCAATAGCTTCCCGATGCGCCCATAGCCGATCACAAGGCAGCTTGCGTTGTGCAGCGTGATCGGCGAGTGTTCCATTGCAAGCGCAATCGCGCCCTCTGCGGTGGGTATGGCGTTGGCAGTTGTCAGCGGCTCCGTGTCATACAGGTCTGTGACGCGCACGCCGCGGCTTTCAAACGCCTCGCGCCAAATGCCGAACTGCCCGCCGAACACGCAGGTCTGTCCGTTCGAGCGGCAAAGCAGCTCCTCCACGGGAACAGCTGAGGGGCCGCGCACCAACGCACCGCGAAATGACGGAAATGGTAAAATCAGCGTAGAAAACGCAGCGGGGAGTAGTGTATCCGATAGCTTCGGCACACCTTGCGTCAGCACCGTAAAGCGTTGATTTCGAAGGTGCTGCGCTGCCCAAAAGCTGCGCTCGTCACCGCCGACCATCCACAGCGTTTTCTCCATACCGCTCACATCCTTTCCCTACAGCCTATGTTTCATTTTGCAAATTGGTGAAAAGAGTTGTTGTCAAGAAGCGTCGATTGCGCTATAATAAAAGAAAGAAGAGGGATGTGATATTTGTGGAACGGCGCGGATTCATTCATGATATGTTGGATGTGAAATTGCTGATACTGTATGTGATGTCAAGGGTGATGTATCCGATCGACATGCAGAAAATCTATGAGCTTGCTTATCAGGATGACTGCCTGAGCTATTTCGATCTGGCACAGGCGGTGCCGCAGATGGTGGAAAGCGGTCATTTGGAGAAGGTCGAGGGCGAGCGCTATCAGATCACCAAAAAGGGTCGTGAGGCGTGCGCGGTCACGGAGGATGCCGTGCCCTATCCCGTCATGCAGCGGGCACAAGCTGCGGTGGATCGCTATAATCGCGCCGTACAGAGAAGCAGCTTCGTCAAGACCTCAATCAAGCAGCGGGAGAGTGGAGACTTTACCGTCTGCCTCAGTCTGAACGATGAAGTCAGCGACCTTTTGCGTATGGAACTGATGGCGCCGACGCAGAAGCATGCGGTTCGCCTCGCCTCGGCGTTTAAAGAGAATGCGGAGACGATCTATCGCATGATTATGGATCAACTGCTTGCATCACCGAAGGAAGAGACTTGAATTTTCTGAGATTTATGTTATAATATAGACAGCAAGACCGAAGTAAACGCCAATCGGCGCTTACATAACACGAAAGGAGCGACTACTATGAAATTCCAGTTTTCCGAGAAAAAAGTCAGCCTGCCCTCCAGCGTCCACGCTTATGCCGAGAAGAAGGTTATGAAGTTGGAACGGTTTTTCCGTGACGATGCGGAGGCACTTGTCGCCTTTTCTGTAGAAAAGGATCGTAATAAGGTTGAAATTACGGTCCATGCCGCAAACACCTATTTCCGCGCAAGCGAGGCAACATCGGATATGTACGCGTCGATCGATGCCGCAGTGGCCACCATTGAGCGTCAGATCCGCAAGAACAAGACCCGCCTTGCCCGCCGCCTGCGTCAGGATGCTTTCGTCCGTTCGGCAGAGGTCACATCCTTTGCTCCCGAGGCAGAGGAAGAGAGTCATTTCGAGATCGTCCGTGTCAAGGAGTTCCCGATGAAGCCGATGACCCGTGAGGAAGCAATCCTGCAAATGAACCTGCTGGAGCATACCTTCTTTGCGTTCAAGGACGAGGAAAACAGCGAAGCGTTTGCGGTTGTCTACAAGAGAAACGACGGCGGCTACGGCTTGATTGAAAATATTGGCTGATACCGAATAAAACCCCAAGCCCGGCGGAAACCTCTCCGCCGGGCTAGGCTTTGTACTTACAACGCTTTGCGCGGATGTAATACTGAAAACCGATTAAAATATTCATTTCAATCGGTTTTCAACGCCGTTCCGGCGTTGCATTTTCGCGATGATAAGGTAAGCATCGCGAAAATACGTCTCGTACCAATCACGGTATCGCAATTAAAATGTGCGTTGCACATTTTAATTGGTGATGGGTATAAATTGCTGGACGGGGACAATGATAAACCGCGTACAGGACTATCGACTTCGTACAAAAAACGGAAATAGATTGCCACGGGCGCAAGCGCCCTCGCAATGACAAATGGGGCAATCTGCCGCATCATTGCTATGAAACCTTGTAGGGCGGGGACATGTCCCCGCCGGTCCGGAAACTGCCGACTGCGCATCCACGGGCGGCTGATAGCCGCCCCCTACGAGATATGTCCAGCCAACGCCGCAGGGGCGGATAGCATCCGCCCGTATGCAGACACTACCGGGTGCATACAACCCTATACCCGGAGCTTGCCACGGGCGTAAGCGTTCTCGCAATGACAAATGGGGCGGCAAGCTTGTTTGGCGTTGGATCTGCAATGGAAGGCGTTCGAACAGCGGCATCTTACGCTGCGGCAAGATATAATGCAAATCTCTGCTTCTATCAGGGTGCTGAGAGGTTCGGCAAAGGCTGAGGTTACCGTATCTTTCACTCTGGTACGAACAGCGCTTCGTAGGGCACGACGAACCGGTTTGCGCACGGTGGATAGTTCCTGCGCAGGCGCGTCAGGGATGCCGCGCGCTACACTACGAAAGAAATCCTGTGCGGGCTGCGGAAAAGAATGCGTAGACGGGTTTCAGAGTTTGGTTTCACTTATTTTAAAATCTGTTCACAATTTCCTCTGAAGACTATGCTATTATAATGCCAGAGAGCAGGTTTTCCTCCCTTTTTCCTGTTCTCAAACGGCTGCCGATGCCTTGGATCCCTCCGAGGATAAGCCGACGGCAGCTTGCGTTACCCAAACGGAATTTGCCCCTGATCCTTGCAAATGGATCGGGGGCGATTCTTTTTCTGCCTTGATGTTGACACTTCAACAAATCTGTTGTATAATTCAGAATGTTGATTTTTCAACATTCTAAAAAGGAAATACAAAAGTATTGAAAGGAGAGGGCTTATGGTCGACCGTTTTGAGCGCTTTTCGATTGCCGTCTTTGAAATCTTCCGTTATTGGCATAAGATCGCGGGGGACGAGATGAAAAAGTACGGACTGAAGGGCGCACACGCGACCTATTTAACGACCATGCACCGTTTTGAAGATGGTATCAGCGCCACGCAGCTTTGTGAGCTTTGCGCCAAGGATAAAGCGGATGTTTCGCGGATGCTGTCGATCATGGAGAGAAAGGGGCTGGTCACCCGGGAGAATACGGGACGCAGTCTGTACCGCGCGTTGCTCAAGCTGACGGACGAGGGAAAAACCGTTGCGGAGCATGTACAGGAGCGGGCAAGAATCGCCGTGGAATCTGCGGGAAAGGGGATTTCCGAGGCGGAACGCACGATTTTTTATAATGCGCTGGAGACAATCGCCGCCAATTTGCAGGCGCTGAGTAAGGAGGGACTGCCGAACACATGAATCCGTTAAGAAAGGCATATTGCCGCAGCTTTCAATGCATTATGCATGCTGTGCTGCCGCTGCTTCCTTATCGGGAGCCTGAGATTTTGGGCAGTGTGGAGCGTGTGACGCCGCTGTGCACTTCGCTGCATATTTCCTCCGTCCTGCTCGTGACGGACGCAGGCTTGCGCGGCGCAGGCGCGACGGATAAGCTGGAGGCGCTTCTGCGGGAGGCGGGGATTCGCTGTGCGGTTTACGATCAGACGCGCGCCAACCCCACGGTCGAGAATGTGGAGCAGGCGCGGGCGCTTTACCTCAATGAAAAGTGCGAGGCGCTGATCGCCTTCGGCGGCGGCTGCGTCAATGATACGATCATCCATCTTGCTACCAGCGGCATGGGCTTCGGCGGCGTCGGCGAGAGCGGCATGGGTGCTTATCACGGCAGGACGGGCTTCGAAGCTTTTTCTCACAGCAAGAGCATTGTCAATAAACGGACATGGATGGATCTGCCCATGCGGTATCAGCCCTACAAACGCGGGCTTTACGGCAAGCTGCTGCATTTTTTCCTGAAATAGGAATGTAATCAAAAGGAGAAAGACCATGAAGGTAAGGATTATTGTGGACTCCAGCACGGATGTCAGCGGCAGCATTCACCAGAGGCTGACCGTTGTTCCGCTGACCGTTCGATTCGGGGACTACGAGTATATTGACGGCGTGACGATCACCCGTCAAGAGTTTTACGAAAAGCTGATTGAAAGCGACGAGCTTCCGAGCACCAGTCAGGCGACGCCGGACAGCTTTTCTAAGGTGTTTGCGGAGGTGGCGGCGAATGGGGAAAGTGCGGTCGTGCTGACGATCTCCTCCAAGCTCTCCGGCACCTATCAGAGCGCGATGATTGCGGCGGAGGACTATCCTGACAATATTTTTGTTGTAGACGGAAAATCCGCAGCAACCGGCTCCGGCATTTTGGCGGAGCTTGCCCTGCGGCTTGCGAACAGCGGGATGGAAGCCAAGGAGATCGCGGAACACCTCAACGAGGAACGGGAAAATGTCTGCCTGATCGCGCTGCTCGATACGCTTGAATATCTCAAGCGCGGAGGCAGAATTTCCAAGACCGTGGCATTTGCGGGCGGTATCCTCTCGATTAAGCCGGTCATCAGCTTGCAGGAGGGCGAGGTCGTCATGCTCGGCAAGGCGCGCGGCTCCAAGCAGGGGAATAACCTGCTCATCAAGCAGATCGAGGAGGTGGGCGGCGTGAATTACGACAAGCCTGTGCTGCTCGGCTACAGCGGGTTAAGCGATGTCCTGCTGCAAAAGTATATTGTTGACAGCGCTGCCCTTTGGGAGGGGAAACTTGCTGCGCTGCAAACCACGCAGATCGGCAGCGTGATCGGCACACACGCCGGACCCGGCGCAATCGTTGCGACTTTCTTTAAGCGAAAGAACTGAACAAAAAACGCCGCCGAGGGAATTGTATTTCCCTCGGCGGCAATATTATGATGCTATCGTTCTTCTCGGAAATAGGGCAGGCCCAAGGAAGCAGGCGGCTGCTTTTCGCGGTTGTTGCGGATGGAGCTGAGAATCAGCACCAAGAGGGTGACGACGTAAGGCAGAATCTTGTAGATCTGTGCAGGGATGAACGGAAGCTCCAAGCGCAGATACAGAATTTGCAGACAGCCGAACAGGAAGCTTCCCCAAATCGCGGAGGTCGGCTTCCACAGGCAGAAGATGACGAGCGCGACAGCGAGCCAGCCGACGCCGGACAGACCTTCGTGATTCCAAACGCCGCCCGCGATACCCGTGATATACGCCATGCCGCCGATGGCAGAGATGCCGCCGCCGATGACGGTTGCAAAATATTTATAGCGTGTGACGTTAATGCCCGCTGCGTCCGCCGTGGAGGGTGACTCGCCGACGGAGCGAAGGTAAAGTCCCTTGCGCGTCTTATTGAGGAAAAAAGCCATGCCGAGCGCCAACACAATGCCGATATAGGTCAGCAGACTGTGTTGAAACAGGATCGGACCGAGCACCGGAATATCACGCAAAAACGCGGGGAAGGGGGAAGACTCGAACGCCGCTTTCTGCACGATGGAGATGTAGCCGCCCTCATGGACGCGCATATATTCGCCCATGAACTGTCCTGCGCCCGTGCCGAAAATAGTCAGCGCAAGACCCGTGACGTTCTGATTGGCGCGGAGAGTGATCGTCAGAAAGCTGAACAGCAGCGCTGCCAGCGCGCCGACCAAGAACGCACAGACAATGGCGATCAGCAGACCGACAAGGGAGACGGCATTCTGCGGACCGACGAACTTCTCGTAGTAGAACGCACCGCCGAGGCCTGCCGCGCCGCCCATAAACATGATACCTTCGACGCCGAGGTTGAGGTTGCCTGATTTTTCGGTCAGAATTTCACCGAGCGTACCGAACAGCAGGGGCGTACCGTTAACGACGGAGAAGACAAACAGGGTTGTGATAAAAGCAAGAATTCCTTCCACGGCTTACCCCTCCTTTCGATGGTGGACGGAAAGACGGTAGTTGACGAAGAACTCGCAGCCGAGCATACACAGCAGAATGAAGCCCGTCAGAATTTCCGCAATGGTCGCGGGGACGTTCAGCGAGCGGTATGCTGTCAGTGCACCCTTCTCAAGGATTGCCAGCAGCGAGGCAATGACAATCATGGCGAAGGGATTGAGCTGTGCCAACCATGCGACGGTAATTGCGGTGAAGCCGACACCGCCGGCAACATTGGCGCTCAGAGTATGGTCTGCGCCCGAGACGATGATAAAGCCCACAAGACCGGAGATCGCACCCGAGAGGAACATCGTGCGCATCATGATCTTACCGACATTCATGCCGGCATAGCGTGCGGTGTTAGCGGAATCGCCTATAACGGCAATCTCATAGCCCTGCTTTGTATGCTGCATATAAAAGTACATCAAAACTGTCAGTACGAGTATAATAATCCAGCCGCAGTGGATGCCGAAAACCGTGGGGAGCTTCGCGGCATCCCCAAACATGGCGATCTTTTGGCTGCCCTTACCGCCGGGGCCGTTGTTTTCCCACGGACCGCCTTGGAGCCAACGGACGATACCAATGATAATATAGTTCATCATCAGTGTAAAGAGCGTTTCGTTGGTGTTCCATTTTGCCTTAAAAAAGGCAGGAATCAGCGCCCAAATGCCGCCGCAGACGATCGCGGCGATAGCCATAACTGGCAGCAGCAGATAAGCGGGCATGGAATCGGCAAAATTGAGCGCGAAGAAGGTTGCGCCGACCGCGCCTGCCGTGATCTGCCCTTCCGCGCCGATGTTCCAAAAGCGCATCTTGAAGCACGGCGCGATTGCCAGTGCACAGCCGAGCAGGGGAATGACAATCTTGATAGTCTGACAGAGATAGACAGACGAGCCTGTCGCGCCTTCGATGATCGTGGCAAAGGTGTCGATCGGAGAATAGCCGAGTGCGGCGAGCATTATACTGCCGATCAACAGTGCCAGAATAATCGAGCAGAGCCGGATCAGCCAAACAAAAACGGGATTCATTGCGTCTGTACGCTTGGCAAGACGGATGCTCGGCAAAGAAGCGTTACGCATTGACTTCACCTCCCTGAACCTGCGTCATCAAAAGTCCGATCTCCTCCTTGGTGGCTTTGCGTGCATCGACAATGCCGCTGACCTTGCCGCCGCACAGGACGAGAATTCGGTCACAAAGCTCAAGCAAGACATCCAGATCCTCTCCGATATAGACGACTGCAACGCCTTTCGTTTTTTGTTCGGTCAAAAGATTGTAAATAGTATATGAGGTATTGATGTCGAGACCACGCACGGCGTAGGCGGTCAGAAGCACCGACGGCGACGAGGCAATCTCGCGCCCGACGAGCACCTTTTGCACATTGCCGCCTGACAAACGGCGCACCGGCGTGGAGATGCCAGGTGTGACAACCTCCAGCTCGTCCATAATTTTTGTGGCGAGTGCGGTTGGTTCTTTGCGGTGCAAAAGGAAACCGCGACCGTTTTTCCAGCTTCGGAGCATCATGTTGCCGGTCATGCCCATACTACCGACCAGACCCATGCCGAGACGATCTTCGGGCACGAATGCCATCGCGACACCTGCCTTACGAATCTGCGCAGGCGTTTTGCCGACCAACTCGCTCTCCGCGCCTTCTTTGGGAGTGAAGCGTATGCTTCCGCTTTGCACAGGGTAAAGACCCGTAATGGCTTCAAGCAGCTCGCGCTGACCGCTGCCCGCGATGCCGGCAACACCTAAGATTTCGCCGCCCATCGCAGTGAAGCTCACGCCATCGAGACGCTTGATGCCGAGGTTGTCCACGCAGGTCAGACCTTCGATCTTCAGGCGCGGCATCGGATCGACGGGCAGCGGGCGGTCTATGTTGAGGCTCACGGAATGCCCAACCATCATGTCCGTCAGGGACTGCGCCGTCGCGTCTGCGGTGTTGACTGTGCCGATGTAAGCGCCCTTGCGGAGCACGGCGACCTTGTCCGAGATCGCCAGCACCTCGTGGAGCTTATGCGTGATCAGAATGATTGCCTTGCCGTCGGCGCGCATATTGCGCAGAACGTCAAATAAACGGTAGGTCTCCTGCGGGGTCAGCACTGCCGTCGGCTCGTCGAGAATCAGAATTTCCGCACCGCGGTAGAGGACTTTGACGATCTCAACGGTTTGCTTCTGTGAGACGGAGAGATCGTAGATTTTACTGTTCGGGTCGAGATCAAACCCGTATTTCTGGCAGATTTCCGACACGCGCTGACAGATCGCAGTTCGGTCGAGCCGCCCGCGCTCATTTAAGCCGAGGACGATATTCTCTGCTACGGTCAGCACATCGACCAGCTTGAAGTGCTGGTGAATCATGCCAATGCCGTGTGAGAATGCGTCCTTTGGGGAGTGAATGCGGATCTCCTCGCCGTTTTTGAGAATATGACCGTTGTCGGGCATATAAATGCCCGAGAGCATATTCATTAACGTGGTCTTACCGCTGCCGTTTTCCCCGAGCAGACAGAGCACCTCGCCACCGTTAATCGTCAGATTGATATTGTCGTTCGCAACTACCTTGCCGAATCGCTTCGTGATATTGACTAACTCGACCTTGCATTTCGGCTCCAAAGCAATCATCCTTTCTGTGTTGGAATCGGGAAGTCTCCTGCCTGACCGTCCTGCGCGCAGGCGCGGATTGCATCCCCCGGCGGATGTAGCAGTCCCTGCTGCTTTGCGGACAGGGCAGGAGAGATTATTGATTTAGAAAAGGTCGGGACAAATGCCCCGACCTTTTCATAATGTCAGAAGATCAGTTTTCTGAGGTGATGCCATCAATGATCCAGTAGAAGTACGGCGCGGAGGTCTGTCCGTCTTCAACGTCGGATTCCTTGAAAAACTCGCCTTCCTTCATCTCGAGAGTGTCGGGTGCGTCCGCACCGTAAGCAGTGCCGGTGCCGACCCACGGACCTGCGAAGACATTGATGCTGCCGTCGGCAAGACCGGCGATGACCTCATCCATCTTTTCCTGCGTGCCGGGTGCTGCGATGGCACTGTTCAGCTCGGTCACAACGACCGCGCCCTCTGCCATGCCTGCCGTCCAGTCGCGGGAAATCGGCTCGCCCGCAAGCAGGCAGTCGAATACATATTCAAAATAGACGGACCAGTCAATGCGGCTGGAGATCAGGGATGCCTTCGGCGCAACACCGCTCATGTCGTTGTTATAGCCGATGTGGAACACGCCGTTTGCTTCTGCGACGGTTGCGGGCGTCGTATTATCGGAGTGCTGAGAAATAAGGACGCAGCCCTCGTCGCAGAGCGCCTGAGCCGCATTGCCCTCGGCGGTTGCATCGGACCACGAGGAGACGTACTTGACAGTCATTGTGACTTCAGGGACAATGGAACGTGCGCCGAGATAGAAGGAAGTGAAGCCGGAGATAACTTCAGCGAACGGGAACGCGCCGACATAGCCGATCTTCGCCTGCTCGGGGGTAATGGTGCCATTGTCGATCAATTCCTTGATCTTCATGCCCGCGACAACACCGGCGACATAGCGGCCTTCATAGATATCCGCGAATGCGTTGTGGCAGTTGTCAAGACCTGCAAACTGAGAGTTGAGGTTGGTGCAGCCGATGAACTGTACATCGGGATAATCCGGCGCGGCTTTCAGCATGAAGGGTTCGTGACCGTAGGAGTTGCAAATGACAACTTCGCAACCGCCCTCGGCAAGCTCGATGCAGGCGTCGGTGCAGCTATCGTCCTCACCGATGTTGGTGATGACTTCCCACTCAAGAGTGACACCCTTGGCAGCCATTTTCTCGGTGACGGAATCCTTCGCACGATAGAAATTGTAAGTATAGCCTTGGTCATTTTCGTCGCCGATGCAGACCATGCCGACTTTCAGAGTTTTTCCTGCAACAGGCGCGGTGGGTTCCGGATCGCTGGACTGCGTCCCGGAGGTCTGTGAGTTGTTGCCGGCATTGGCAGACTCCTTTTCTTCTTCCTTAGCGCAGCCGAC
>CAMAEX010000030.1:0-12780 GCA_945832065.1 uncultured Clostridia bacterium
TAATACGGATGCTCCGCTGCTTTTGTTTCAAAAAGCTCTGTGACGCGCGTGATCTCGCTTTCGAATTTCTCTTGCTCCAGCGGCCACTCGGCGTAGATGTCATAAGTATAGTCAAGCGCCGGTAGGTTGCGGTAATAGTAATGGGCATCCAGATAAACCGTTTCTATATCGCCGTTTGGCTGCGCTTCATTGATAAAACAATGCGGCCATGTGGGGAACAGCGCCTGAAAAACCTCCGAACGGTTTGCGAGACATTGTGCATCCAACTGTCTGTAATAGCGAAAATCCGTCGTTTCGGAGCCACCAAGGCACAAGCAGGAGCAAAAAAAGCTGATTGGAAGGTATAACGCGCAGAGCTTTCTGATGATGGATTTCGTCACACGCTTGAGCTTAAGCTTCCTTGTGATCAGAACGCAGCCCGTTGGCAGCAAGGCGAGGCAGAAAAAGAGAATCGTCCACATCGTGATCTTTGGATAGCGATAAAAATGCAGTGTGCCGATCACCTCAACCATGATAAATGCGATCGGCATGCAAATCACCAGCCATACGGCGAGCTTCCATACAAATCTACCGAGACACCGTTCGATTTTTTGATATTTTCCCTTGGCGGGAGCGGTGTCGGCTTTCTCGGGCTCCATTAAAACGCTCCTTTCCATGCGGTTTTTCTTGGAATATTATGGCATGAATCTTGAGAGATATCAAGGATGCTGCAGCGGGATGCGGAACGCTTGCATTATAACGGCAGCTCGACGATGAAGGTATTCAGACCGTTTGCGCTTTGGGCGTGGATAGTGCCGTGGTGCATTGCGGTGATGCTTTCCGCAATCGAAAGCCCGAGCCCGTAGCTGTGATTCATGGCGCGGGCTTTATCCGCACGGTAGAAGCGCTTAAAGATGTTTTTCAGTTCCTCCTGCGACAACGGCTCGCCGTAGTTGGAAACCGTGAGCACGCAGCGCGAATAACCGCGTCGGCACAAGGTCAGTGTGACCTTTGTGTTCGGGTCGGCGTATTTTTGCGCGTTGTCCAACAGAATCTCCGGAATTTGACGCAGATGTGCTGCGCTGCCTTTCACGATGATATTCGGCTCGATCTGCGCCTCAAAGGGCATTCCTTTTTCATAAAAGAGCGGCTCGAAGGGCAGCACGGCATCAGAGATCAGCTTACTGAGATCCAGCGCCTCCATCGGAGCGGAGGTTTGTGCGTTATCTACACGGGCAAGCTGTAACAGCTCCTCCGTCAAGCCGCGCATTTGATGGGACATCGTGAGAATGTTCTCCGCAAACCGTGCGCGGCTTTCTTCGCTTTGCTCCGGCGCTTGCAGCAGCTCTGCATTTGTCAGGATCACGGTGAGCGGCGTTTTCAGCTCGTGGGAGGCATCGGAGACAAATTGCCGCTGCTGCTGCCATGCCTGCTCCACCGGCTTGATTGCCCATTTTGCAAGGAAAAAGCTCAGCGTGAGAAAGACGAAAAAGCTGACCGCGCCAATGATGATACAGGTGGTGCGCAAGCTCTGCATCGTAGCAAGCTCACCGCTGGCATCGGCAAAGACACAGACATCCCCAAGCGAAGAAGTCGTGCGGTAGTAGCGCAGACTGTAGTTTTCCAATATGCCGGTTTCCTCGCTTGCGTCGGTCGCCGCTTGTAAGATCTCACGCAGCATTTCCTCGTCGGAGAGATCGTAATAATCGCCGCCGATAATGGTGATGTGGTTGTTTTTCAGCAGCAGCATGAAATAGGGGAGCCGCACACTCTCATCCTCTCCGGGTTGTCCGAAAATCAGCGTATCGGGAGAAGCCGCAATGCTCTGCATGGCGCGCAGGCTCTCGTTTTTCAGATTTGTGCGGGTCGAATGCAGCACGAGCGAGAGAATGACGCACAGCATTACGGTGACGATTACCATGTTGATGCAGATAAACTTGATGCGCAGTTTTTTTAACATGTTTCCGCCACCTCCAGATGGTAGCCGAGTCTGCGGACGGAGGCAATGCGGACATTGGAGCCGATACTCTCCAGCTTTTTGCGCAGGAAGCCGACATAGACCTCTACATGGTTCTCCACGGCGTTGGAGTCAAAGCCCCATACGCGGGACAAAATGACTTCCTTGGAGAGATTGCCCGTTTTCGTCTGCAAAAGCAGCCGCATGACGTCAAACTCCCGTGCGGAGAGCCGCACTTCATTTTCGCCGCAGACCAGTGTAGAGGAGGATAAGTCCAGCGCGGTATTGCCGAAGGACAGCTCGTTGACTTCATTTCCCTGACGGCGCAGAAGGGCGTTGATGCAGGCGAGCAGCTCACGCGTGTCAAAGGGTTTTGTCAGATAGTAGTCCGCGCCGGCGTTGAGTCCCGCGATGCGGTCTTCAATCTCGGACCTTGCCGTCAGCATCAGGATCGGCGTGCTGCAACGGCGTGCACGCACCTGCCTTGCCACTTCATAGCCGTCCATTTTGGGCATCATCACATCGAGAATGAGCAGATCATAAACGCCCGTCTCGGCGTATACTTCACCGGTCTCGCCGTCATAGACCGCCTCTACGGTAAAACCCTTGCTTTCCAACAGCACCTTGAGAGAATCCGCTAAAAGCTTTTCGTCCTCGATGATCAATATTTTCATGAAAAATCGCCTCCGATGTGGTATACTACAAATTATAATTATAATACTTCGTTCGCCTGAAATGAAGCTGAAATTTTATTTCTTCACGCTTTATTTACTTTTATCTCTGCATTTTTTCAGCTTGCTTTCAGTCTTGCGTGTTAAGATGCGAGCATCAAACGAAAGCGAAACGGAAATGTTCACAAATTGTTTCCTCATTTTTCAGCTTTACTTCAGCTTTCGTCCGTATAATGATGGCATAAACAAAAACAAAGGAGCGATAAACATGTCTGAGAATTTTGAATTCGATGAGCAGCAGGCAGCGCCGGAAGAGGAGCTGCCGCAGGCAGAGGAGCACTCTTGCCAGACGATGAAGGAGCCTCCGTATCAAGCTGCTGCTGAGCCGTCGTATCGAGCTGCTGCGGCAGAGGAGCCGCACTCCTATCAGCCCTACAATGCAGCCGGCTATCAGAGCTACAGCCAGCCGACCTATCAGACCTTTACGCCGAATTACGGCGGCTATGCGCAGAATACCGGTTGGTCACAGCCTGCTCCTATGACACCGGAAAAGCCGGAAAAACCGAAAAAGGAAAAGAAAGGCTTCGGCGCAGGGAAGCTCGTTGCATTGGGACTGTGCTGCGCGATTATCGGCGGTGCAATGGGCTTCGGCGGCGCATGGCTGGGCAACCGTCTCGGTGCGGAGGAAGGGACACCCGGAAAGGGAAGCGCTTCCGTGGTCTATGAGGGCGAACGTGAGACCAGTGTCATCAACACGGTACGCGTCGATACAAACGAGATGAAGACCGCTGCGGAGGTCTATGCCGAAAACGTCAATTCAACGGTTGGCATTACGACCTCGATTACCACGAACTACTGGGGCTATCAGACCACCTCGGCAGCGTCCGGCTCCGGCTTCATTCTGACGGAGGATGGTTATCTTCTGACAAACTACCATGTCGTGGAAGGCTCTAACTCCATCAAAGCGACGATGTATGACGGCACGTCCTATGAGGCAGCTCTGATCGGCTACGATGCAAGCAATGACATCGCCGTTTTGAAGATCGACGCGCAGGGCTTGACGCCGGTCGTGCTGGGTAACTCGGACAATATGAATGTCGGTGATCCTGTGGTTGCAATCGGCAATCCGTTGGGCGAGCTGACCTTCTCCCTGACGCAGGGTGCCATCAGCGCACTGGATCGTGAGGTCACCCTCTCGGGCGGCACGACCATGAACCTGATGCAGACGGACTGCGCGATCAACTCCGGCAACTCCGGCGGTGCGCTGTTCAACCTCTATGGCGAGGTCGTTGGCATCACTAACGCAAAGTATTCTTCCAATGCGATGTCTGAAGCGTCGATTGACAATATCGGTTTTGCGATCCCGATCAACACTGTGCGTTCCATTGTGGAGAGCATCATTGAAAATGGCTATATTGCAAAGCCCTATATCGGCGTAATGGTCTCGGATGTCAGCGAGGAAACGCAGAGCTACGGTCTGCCGAAGGGTGCTGCGATCAAGAGTGTCGCGGAAGACAGTCCTGCGGAAAAGGCGGGCTTGAAAGCCAACGATATCATTACCGCGGTGAACGGTGAGGAGATCAGCGGTCAAAGCGACTTGGTAAAGCTTGTGAAAGCGGCAAGCGTCGGAGATAAGCTCGAGATGACGGTCTATCGTCAAGGTGAGACTTTGGAGCTGACGGTCGAGGTCGGTGAGCAGGTGCAATCCGCAATCGGCAGCACGGACGATCAGGACACAACGACGGAATCGCAGGGCTACTTTCCTTGGGGCTTCGGCTTCGGAAACTAAGAAATAGATCAACGCCTCTCGGGTTGCCGAGAGGCGTTGATCTATGGTGCAAGCTGCTGCGGGTCTGTATAATACCAATCACCAATTAAAATGTGCAAAGCACATTTTAATTGGTGATTGGTATAAGAACAAAATGTAAAGAGGGAACGCTTTACCATGGAAGGCAAAGCGTTCCCGCTTTTATTTCAGCGCGAGGCTGTCGTTGAGCAGGAGGGTGCTGTAAAGGAAAAGCACATCCTGATCGTCGAATTCTACAAAGTTACCGAGATAGGCAGAGTTGAGATAGCGGATATCGACGAGCGTGACTTTGGAATATCCCTCAACGAGCAGCGGGACAAGGGAGCTGCCGAAGGAATCGCGGAAGACGACCAACTCACGGTCTGTCGCGGCAGCGGGATTTTCGATCATCAAAAGCGCATCCGCGCCGTTGAGGAACAGTTCGTAGGGGTCGGCGCTTGCTGCTGCGGAGAGGTCGTACATTTCGGCGGGCTGCGGTGTGCCCGTGTCATAGCTTGTGACGGTGCAGCCCTCCAAAATGTCGTTCGTCAGATAGGAGAGTGTGTCCGGTGGGAGCGGGAGGGCGGATTGACCGGCATAGACACCGTAAAACGGTTCGGAAAGCGTCTGCGTTTCATATTCCGCAGAGAGCGTCACGCCCATTGCAGACGCGAGTTTTTCCGCTACCGGCAGCAGCGTCTCCTGCCGCCAGTGGGTATCGGTGCGGTAGTAGTTTTGCAGACTTAGCTGTTCCACAATGTCAATATACTCCCAATGGGGTGTTTTCTCCCGCATTTTTGCGATCAATGCGTCATAATCAAGGCTGAGATAGCCGTTGTCGCCGGCAAGAAAATAGCTTTTATCCGGCACGACGGAGAAATAGAGCTTTGTGTCCGTTCCGGCAAGATAGCTGTCATAGAGATATTGAAAACGACTCGCAGCATGGTCAAGCATTTCGTTGCGCAGGGGATAGTTGAGCTTTGAGACATAGCCGTCCTCTATGAACAGGTCGTTGTTGTCCTTTTGCCGGAACGCGTAAAAGACCGAGAGTGCCTTGATCGTGCGGAAACCGTCGCGGCAAGGGAATTGGTCGAGCGTGTAGCTTTCAAATTCCTCCATAAATTTGCCCGTGCGGAGCGTATCTGCGTTCAACGCCGGAAATGGCTGCAAAACGCGGCGCTCACTCTCGGAAAAACGGTCGGCGGGTTTCAGCCATGCCCAAAAGGACAGCCCAAACAGCAGCGCAGCAATCACGACGGTCAGGAAAATGCTCCGATGTTTTTCGTTCATGCGGCACCTCCTAAAAGCGGAAATAGAGGAACGGATTAAAGGAACCGTCCACAAGATAAGCGGTCATCACAAGCAGCAGTGCTGCAAGGATCGGCGGCTCTGCTAAGCTCAAAAGCTTGTCGCCTGTTTTGTTATGACGCACGGCGGCAATCAGCTTTTGCGGCAGTGGAGTTGCGCCAACGACTGCAAGAGCGAGGATCACGCCATAGCTGCGTAGATAATAGCTCCACTCCGCACAGTAGAACGGCAGCTCTCCTGCGCCGAACATGGCACCGAGGTCGGAAAACGCCTGCTTCATATCTGCGGCGTTAAAAATGACAAAGCTCAGGATCACGAAAAACAGCACATAGCAATGCTTGAGCACCTTCGATTTTTGCAGCGGCTTTTGCAGCCAAAGCTTTTCAATGACCAAAAGGACGGCGAACATCAGACCCCAAACGATGAAATTCCATGCTGCGCCGTGCCAAAAGCCGGTCAAAAGCCAAACAACGAGGATATTTCGCAGCCATTTTGCCTTGCCGACGCGGTTGCCGCCCAGCGGGATATACACATAGTCGCGGAACCAGGAGCCGAGAGAGATATGCCAGCGGCGCCAGAATTCCGTGATGCTTGCGGAAATATACGGATAGCGGAAGTTCTCCGGAAAGTCAAAGCCGAAGATCTTGCCGAGTCCGATCGCCATATCGCTGTAGCCTGAAAAATCGAAATAGATATGCAGGGTAAAGGCGACCGCGTACAGCCAGTAAAAGAGGACGGACTTATCACCCGAGGCACGGAAAATGTCGCACAGCTCGCCCAGTGCGTTGGCAATTAAAATCTTTTTCGCAAGACCGAGAATAAAACGCCGAATGCCGAGGGCGATCTTCTCAAAGCTGTGCGTACGGTTTGTCAACTGTGCGGCGACGTCGGAATAGCGCACGATGGGACCGGCGATGAGCTGCGGGAACATGGCGATATAGGTAGCCAGTGTGATGAAATTCCGCTGCGCCGCGACCGAACCGCGATAGACGTCGGTTGTGTAGCTCAAAAGCTGGAAGGTATAAAAGCTGATGCCGATCGGAAGAGCGATTTTCAACAGCGGAACGGACAGACCAAACACGGCATTGAAGTTCGCAACAAAAAAGTCCGCATACTTAAAATAGCCCAGCAGCCCGAGACTGATTACAACAGAGACGATCAAAAAAAGCTTTCCGAGCGGCTTGGTACGGAATTTTTCGATCAGCAGTCCGAGCACATAGCCTGCCACAATGGAGGCAACCATCAGCAGGACATAGATCGGTTCGCCCCATGCGTAGAATACAAGGCTTGCAAGCAGCAGTACGGCGTTTTTCAGCTTTTTCGGTGCGAGAAGATAGAGCAGCAGAACACAGGGGAGGAAATAGTAGAGAAACGGGATGCTCGAAAAAAGCATTTCGCTTCACCTTCCTTTCATTACCTTAAAAAAGGACGCGGTCGTTGCCGCGTCCTTTTGATAAAAGCGTGTGTTAAGCGATGTCGCCGGGGCACATCACGAAGAAGACGGTGTTGCCGACATGATCGACCACGGTCTCTTCCGCAGTGACGCAGATGTTCCAAGAGGGATCGGCGTTGTCGGTGAGCGTCTGAATAAACGCGTCAACATCGGCGCTCTCGTCCAGCCGGAAGACATAGCCGACAAAGGCAATGGAGCCGATCATCGGCGCAAACATCGTGCCCTCTGCAAAGCCGTCGATATCCGCAGCGAAGCCGGGCAGATAGCCGGGGAAGACCGGTTCGGTGACAGGTGCAAACTGAATCGCAGGATTGCCGATCAGCGTTTCGGCAAGCTCAAGGGTGGTTGCCTCGGGGTTCGCGTCCATCGCGTCCAGGAACGCAGCGCGCAGCGTCTGACCGAGAGTTTCGTCATCCGTGCCGACGGAAGGCTCTGTGGTGACCTCGGTCGGTGCCTCGGTCGTGGTTTCCGTGGGCGCGGTCGTCTCGGAAGTATCTTCCGTCGCTTCGGGCTTGCTTTCGGCGCAGGCGGCGAGACTGAGCATCAAAATCGCTGCCAGCAGCAGTGCAATGATCTTTTTCATAGTTTTCTCCTTATTTCGTTAGATATTAGCGGCAAACGCCGCATGGCGCATATTCTAACCCATAACATCCGCGTTGTCAAGCATGGCTGCGTGACAGATGTTTCCGAAACAACTGAGTGAAAGCATGCACCGATCGAGACGGAAAGCTTTTGCAAAACAGACGCAGGATGTATGTGATCCATATGTTCGCCGACCTATAGACGGCAAAAGCGACGGATAGTTCCATGCTTTTTCAAATTTTTTAGAGAATGCACTATTTGTTCCGGCTTGGCGCTTGCAGCAGAAATATGAGCTCCATAGATTCGGATGGCTGCACCGATTGCGCAGCAGGAGAAGCATTTCTCCTTGCATGCTCTCCGTGGATACTCAATCACGGAGATTGCGAACCCGATGTACACACGGGTTCGCAATCTCAAATGGCGATTGTTTTTCAATCGACGGCTTTGCTTGTGCGCATTGCCAAAATGGTCTTTTCCATCAGTGTATCTAATTCCCAGCCTAACATGGCTGCGCCGCGCTCTATCACTTCCCGTGAGCAGCCGGCGGCAAATTTTTTGTCCTTATACTTCTTTTTAACGGATTTGACTTCCAGATCACTGACGCTTTTGGAAGGACGCATCAGGGCTGCGGCACCGATCAGACCGGTCAGCTCGTCTGCCGCGTAGAGTACCTTCTCCATCTCGTGCTCCGGCGCAATATCCACGGTCAACGCATATCCATGGCTTGCCACGGCGTGAATCAAACGCTCGTCAATGCCCCGCTGACGCAGAAGCTCTTGCTCCTTGATGCAGTGCTCCTCCGGCCATTGCTCAAAGTCGAGGTCGTGCAGGAGTCCGACCGCCTCCCAAAAATCCGCTTCCTCGCCGTAGCCCAGCTCGTCGGCGTACCAGCGAAGCACATCGCCAACAATGCGTGCGTGCTTCCGATGAAACTCTCCCTGATTATATTCGCAGAGTAAAGCCCATGCCTCTTCCGGTGTCGGTATCATTCCTTTTGGCTCCTTTCATTTATTTGATCATCTCTAAGAAGCAACGGTGCATCGACAGATCTTCGCACAGCTCCGGATGGAACGCAGTCACAAGCTGATTTCCCTGCCGCGCCGCTACAATATTGCCGTCTACGGTTGCCATGATCTCGGCATCGCCGGAGACGCTTTCGATATAAGGCGCGCGGATAAAGGTCATGGGGATCACGCCGATGCCCTTGCACTCCGCTTCCGCATAGAAGCTGCCCAACTGGCGGCCGTAAGCGTTGCGCTTGACGGCAATGTCCATCGTTGCAAAGCAGGGAACGCCGCCGTCTACGGCTTTTGCAAGCAGGATCAGTCCCGCGCAGGTGCCGAACACCGGCATGCCCTCTGCAATCCGCTCCCGCAGCGGTTCAAACAGTTCGAGATCGTGCAGGAGCTTTCTCATCACCGTGCTCTCGCCGCCGGGGAGAATTAACCCGTCAAAAGGGCGTTCCAAATCGCGTGATTGGCGGATCTCAAAATGCGCTGCACCCAGCCGTTCCAGCATGGCAGCGTGCTCCACAAACGCTCCCTGTAGGGCTAAAATGGCAACCGTCATTTTATTTCCCCCGCTCTGCCATCAGCAGGGCGATTTCGTTCTCATTGATGCCAACCATGGCCTCACCCAAATCGGTGGACAGCTCCGCGATCAGCTTTGCGTCGGTGTAGTTGGTCACGGCCTGCACGATTGCAGCAGCACGCTTGGCGGGATCGCCGGACTTAAAGATGCCGGAACCGACAAACACACCCTCTGCGCCGAGCTGCATCATCAGCGCGGCATCTGCAGGCGTTGCTACGCCGCCTGCGGCAAAGTTGACGACCGGGAGACGACCGTTGTCATGGACATAGCGCAGCAGCTCCGTCGGCACCTGAAGCTGCTTTGCTGCCTCGTAGAGCTCGTCCTCGCGCAGATTCTGCACGCGGCGAATTTCGGCGTTCATCGCCCGCATATGGCGCACCGCCTGCACCACGTCGCCCGTGCCGGGTTCACCCTTGGTGCGGATCATCGACGCGCCTTCGTTGATACGGCGCAGCGCCTCTCCCAAATCTCTCGCGCCGCAGACAAAGGGAACCTTGAACTGCTTCTTATCAATGTGATACACATCGTCAGCAGGGGAGAGGACTTCACTTTCGTCGATATAGTCGATCTCAATGGCCTCCAGTACCTGCGCCTCCACAAAGTGACCGATGCGGCACTTTGCCATGACCGGGATGGAAACCGCCTCCTGAATGCCACGGATCATCTTCGGGTCGCTCATGCGGGAAACGCCGCCTGCTGCGCGGATATCCGCAGGAATGCGCTCCAAAGCCATAACTGCGCAAGCGCCTGCCGCCTCAGCGATCTTCGCCTGCTCCGGTGTGGTAACATCCATAATGACGCCGCCCTTGAGCATCTGCGCCAATTCCTTATTCAGGTCGTATCTTGTCTTTTCCATGATTATCCTCCTGTGTTATTCCGATAATGCATAGATTCTATCACATTCTGGCATTTTTAAAATACCCAATTTCGTAATTATTAATAAGACCAGATTCGAAAAAAGAAACAATCTTTTCCCGGTATTCTTAAGGGACATCTCGGATTATCGCCCTTCGACTTTTTATAAGCTTTCTCTGAAAAGGGTCTTCTCAAAAACGGTCAATGGTGTATAATGAGAGTTGACCGCAGCGGTCAGGGGAGGAGACAGCATGAATGAAAAGTTCTATGATCTTCCGCAAGAAAAACAGCAGGCGATTCTGAATGCAGGCTATCGCGTCTTTTCGCAGAATGCCTACAAGAAAAGTCCGGTGAGTGAGATCGCGGCGGAGGCGGGGATCAGTAAATCCTTGCTCTTCTACTATTTTCGGAATAAGCAGGAATGATATCTGTTCCTTTGGGATACCTGCGCAGAACTCATTATGCAAGCCTTGACGGAAGCGCGCTGCTACGAGCAGACGGATCTGTTTGAAATACTGCAACGCGGTCTTAAAGTAAAAATGCGGATCATGCAGTGCTGTCCCTATATCGGCGCATTTTGCCTCAAAGCATTTTACGAGAGAGCTCCGGAGATCAGGGGTAGAATTCAGGAAAGCTGCGCGCGGTTTATGGGGATCAAGGCGAACGGCGCACTGGAACGGCTTGACCCGGAATGTATTATCGCGGGACTTGATCTCAAGCAAATGTATCGGCAGATGTATTTGGCGACCGAGGGCTACCTTTGGGAGATGCTGAAGAGCGGACAGGTCGATGTTGAGGAAATGGAGCAGGACTTTACGGAGATGATCGTATTCTGGAAGGAACTCTATCTGAGAAACGGGGGAGAGACATGAAAGCAATTGAGATTCGAAATCTGACAAAATCCTACGGAAAGGCAAGAGGCGTTGCCGGTTTAAATTTAGAGGTGGCGGAGGGCGAATTCTTCGGCTTTATCGGTCCGAACGGGGCGGGAAAAAGCACGACCATCCGCACGCTTTTGGGACTGCTTCGGGCGGACAGCGGCAGCGCGTCCGTCTTCGGGAAGGATGTATCTTCGCAGAAGGAGGAGATCCTGCGCGAGGTTGGCTATCTGCCCTCGGAAGCGGTATTTTACACGGGAATGCGTGTGAAGGATGTGCTTCACCTCTCTGCCGAGCTGCGCAAGAAACCTTGCAAGGAGGAGGCAGAGCGGCTGTGCGAGCGCTTGGAGCTGGATACTGCCAAACGCGTGGAGGAACTGTCCTTCGGCAATCGGAAGAAGGTAGGCATCGTCTGCGCCTTGCAGCATCAGCCCCGCCTGTGTATCTTAGATGAGCCGACGAGCGGACTTGACCCTTTGATGCAGCGAGAGTTTTTTGCGATCCTCAGGGAGCGGAACGCGCAGGGGATGACGGTGTTTCTTTCGTCACATATTTTGTCGGAGGTGCAGCGTCATTGCACCCGGGCGGCGATCATCCGCGAGGGGCGCGTCATTGCCTGCGACAGTGTGGAAAGGCTTGCGCAGACGAACGCCAAACGTGTCGTGATTCAGGGAAAGGTCGAGTTGCCCGCGCTTTCTGCACTGCGCGACCTTCGGGCGACGGAGCATGGCGTGAGCTTCCTCTACGGCGGCGATATCAATCGGCTGCTGCAAGCGCTGACAGGGCAGCGGCTGGAGGATATTACAATTGCCGAGCCGGACTTGGAGGAGATTTTCTTACATTATTATTCGGACGGAGGGGAAAAATGATGACGATCCTCAAACATGAGCTGCGGCGCGACCGCCTGTCCCTGACGGTCTGGACGGCAGCTATCGGCTTTTTGATCGCGGTCTGCATCTTCCTATTCCCTGAGATGAAGGGGGAGATGGACAGCGTCAGTGCGTTATTCTCCTCAATGGGCAGCTTCTCCGCAGCCTTCGGCATGGATAAGATCAGCTTCGGCACGCTGACAGGCTTTTACGCCGTAGAATGCGGCAATATCCTCGGACTCGGCGGAGCGTTTTTCGCGGCGCTCTGCGCGGTGAATGCCTTGGCAAAGGAGGAAAAGGAACACACGGCAGAGTTTTTGCTGACCCATCCCGTCAGCCGTGGGCGTGTCGTTGCGGAAAAGCTCGCGGCGGTGCTGCTGCAAATTCTCGTTTTGAATCTATGCGTGTATGCGCTGGCGCTGTTGTCCGTGCTTCTGATCGGTGAGCCGTTGCCGTTCAGGGAACTCACGCTGCTGCATTCGGCGTATCTGCTGCTGCAAATCGAGCTGGCGGGCATCTGCTTCGGTATCTCCGCATTTCTGCGCCGTGGGGGGATCGGTATCGGATTGGGCATCGCCATCCTGCTCTATTTTCTGAATCTGATCTCAAATCTCACGGAGAAAGCGGCGTTTTTGCGTTATATTACACCCTTTGCCTATGCGGAGGGAACGGAAATCGTAACGAGCCTGCGCCTGGACGCGCCGCTTGTCCTGCTCGGTATGGCGATCGGTATTCTCGCGGCAACGCTTGGTTTCATGCGGTATTGCAGAAAAGATATTGCGGCATAGCAATGAAACTGCTGCCCGTTGCACCGCATGCCACAAAGCGCTATAATCATATCTATATATACTT
>CAMAEX010000031.1:0-12416 GCA_945832065.1 uncultured Clostridia bacterium
TTTATTAGTATAGCAGAAGCCCGGAAAGAATGCAAGAATCGGCAACAATTTGGCGGAAATTTTCATGAGAAAGGCAGCGTGTCGAAAAAGCCCCGGCGCGTTGCTGCATGAAATCCTTCGCGGCTGGGAGAGGCATAAGCAGATGCAGGTACTTCCGACCGCATGCAAGCCTGAAACTGCATAGATTGCCGCGTCGCTGCGCTCCTCGCAATGACTTCCGTGTCATGAAAACCTTTGTAGGGCGGGGACATGTCCCCGCCCTACAGGGGCTGTTTCGTTGATTCTGGTGCGTTTCCCGTGTGGTTTGTGGGTTTGCCACGCTCCCCTGCAACGACAAAACGATTGTTTTTGACCGCCTCAGCGCCTCGTGAACGCTGACTACCTTTTGACTTTTGGAAACAGATGTGCTATACTGCCAATGGGCAACATAGATTGAAATGAAAAGAGGTTGACCGATGCAATTACTTGAATGGCTCAAAATCATTGTTCTCGGTATCGTCGAGGGCATTACGGAATGGCTGCCCATCAGCAGCACGGGGCATATGATCTTAGTCGATGCGCTTTGGAAGACGGCGAACCATCCCGTTCTAACGGAAGAGTTCATGACGATGTTCACCGTCGTGATCCAATTCGGCGCAATTCTCGCGGTCATTGTGCTCTACTTTAAGAAGCTCTGGCCCTTCCACACCAAAGCAAATCGGCGCCGCCGCTCCTACTTTGCCGAGGCAAGCTCCAACCGCATGATCTGCGGCATTCAGCGTTTTTGCGATAACCATTGCTACATGGATAAGATCATCCTTTGGCTCAAGATCGCCGTCTCCTGCCTACCTGCAATCATCGTCGGTCTGCCGCTGGATGACTGGATGGACGCACATCTCTACACGCCCGTTGTCGTGGCGCTGATGCTGATTCTCTACGGCGTCGGCTTTATTCTCGTTGAGCAATACAACAAACGCCGCACGCCGCGCATCAATAAGCTCTCTGAGCTGACATGGAAGGACGCCGCGCTCATCGGTATCTTTCAGGTGCTCGCCCTTGTCCCCGGCACCTCCCGTTCCGGCGCGACCATCCTCGGCGGCATTCTGCTCGGTGCCTCGCGCGGCTTGGCGGCGGAATACACCTTCTTCCTCGCCATCCCCGTGATGTTCGGCGCGTCACTGTTGAAGATCGTCAAATTCGGCTTCGCCTTTACGGGGACGCAGCTCGCCGTTCTCCTGCTGGGCATGGCAGTTGCGTTCGCTGTCTCGGTGCTTGCCATCAAATTCCTTGTCGGTTACATCAAAAAGCACGATTTTACCTTGTTCGGCTGGTACCGTATCGCCCTCGGCGCAATTGTTTTGCTCTACGCATTCCTTTCAAAATAAAATAAACTCGCCGCAGGCAACTGTCTGCGGCGAGTTTTGTTATGATTGGGTCGGAAACTTCCGGGGTATCGGATGTTATTCGTTTTCTTTCAGCGAAGCCTCGGGAGCTTCTTCCGCGAGGGGCGCTTTTTCCTCCTCGGCATCCTCCGGTGTTTCGTCCCACTTTCGGAAATATGGCAGTTGATTCAGCTTCTCAAGGAAATCCGCATCATAGGCGTCGTCTCCGGCAGCGCCGTCCTCCCCGCTCTCGCGGAACAGGTTCTCCATCAGGTCGTCTTCCTCCGGCTCTGCGGCTGGGTCGCTCGTCTCTTCGGTGTCCTCCGTATCCTCCGCAGCATCAGCCTCCTCCGGCTCCGCGGGAACAGGGCAAAGCTCCTTCTCCGGCGGCGGCAGGAGGGTGTATTTTTTTCGTCTGACAACCAACAGCAGCACGAAGATCAGCAGGCTCACAGTGGAAATCATCGCACCGACCTTCAGACCGGGCGCTTCATAGCGCAGCTCGATGGTATGCTCTCCTGCCGTCAGCGGGAAGGAGATTACCGCGTCGGTCAGCTTTACGTCTTCACTGAGAGGATCATAGCCCTCCGCAAGCGCCACTTCCTCTCCGTCCACATAGGCTTTCCAGCCCGGTTCATAAGGGACGGAGGTATAGAACAGTCCGTCCTGCTTTGCCGTCACCGTGCCGCAGAGGTAGGTGTCGGAGAATTCCGTCAGCACCCACGGCTCGTCCGCAAGCTTGGCAAAGCCCGCATCAAACAGGTCGTTGTCCATCCGCGCAGCATTCAGGCGGATCGTCCCTTCCGCTCCCGCTTTGGCAGTATAGGTAAATTTCAGTTCGTCGCCCGCCTGCAAGTCGCCGATGCTGAAAAGGGAGCGCGCCTTAATATTCCGCGAGAAAAGGAAGGTGCCGTTGAGGTAGACGGACACGCTCTCGGTCTTGCTGCTCGTCGTTGTGGCGCAGTAAAGTCCGTCCTGCGCGATGGTGTAGACAATGCTGATCTGTTCATCCTGTTCCGCCTTCTTTGCGTTGAAGGCGAATTGCTTGCTCTGCGCATCTCTTACATTGAGCGTGCAGTGCTCCGATTCGATGAGCGAGTCATAGTCAATTTCCGTATACAGCTCGCCCTCCAAGCCCGTCGCAAGGCGGAACAGCTCTGACTGCTCCCCGATCGGATCCGTCACATTTCCCTTGCGCGCAAATTCGGCAAGCGCCTCATTTGTCATAAAGCCAAGCCCGATATAAGCGTTGTTTTCGAGCAGCTTGACCTCTCCCGCCGAGGCAAGGAGGGTGTTATAGGAACGGTTGCGGTGCTGCCCGTCGCGGTCGATCAGATATTTAATGCCGAGCATCATATTCGCAAATGGCGTGCCCTCATAGTAGGCGTAACGGTTGCTGCCCGGCCACGAGGAAAGTCCGAGGGCGCGGGAGAAACGATTGAAGTTGACGTTCGCAGAGGAGGTAAAAATGCTCACGCCGTGGTATCCGTTGAGCGCGCCGTCATTGAGCGACTGCGTATTTGTAACCTCGGTGCGTGAAAACAGCGTGCCGCTCTGTTGATCCCGCTCCTCGGCATATTCCAGCAACGCCTGCACATTCGCCGCCTCCTTGGGGTAAGATGTGCGGGTCGTCACGCCGACCTTATTCACACCGCAGGCAAAGGAGAGTACCGCCTCACAGACAAAGATTGTCAGTAAAAGGAGCGTTGCGAGGGTGCGCCGTTTTCCCTTGCGGGAATAGAGGAGGAAATAAAGGAGCATACCGGCAAGAACCATGGCGGTCAGGAGCCATTTGAGTTTTCCTACGCCCTCCATGCCAATCAGATTCACAGCAAACAGCACTGCAATCGGTACAATCAGGCAGAGATACCATTTTTTGAAGCTGCGCATTTGCTGATATGCACGGTAGGCCATGCCGAGCAGGACAAAGCTGAAGAGGAAGCTGAAGCGGTAAGGCAGCATATTGGGAAAATGGAACCCGTGCCATGCGTAATCCAAAATGCGGAAGATAAAGCTGAGCAGGAAAAATACGAGCAAAAACAGATTATAAAGCTTTTCGCGCAGCTTGATCTTGCGGCAGCAGAAGTAATAGATCCCGAGGATCAGCACGGAGAAACCGCAATACAGATTCGGCTGTCCGCTCATTTTGGTAATATCCGGCGGCGGCAGGGGCTGAACGAGCGTCTTGCGCAGCGCGCTCAAGACCCCGGGGAAGGTCTCGGTTTTCAACGTCTCCCACAGCCCGCGGGACTCCGAGATCACGCCGGAGGCACCGGTGACCATGTTCAAAGAGAGCCAGCGAACCTCCTTTGCCGTGGCGGAATAGGTCGTCTGCATTGCCAGCATGGTCGGAAGCAAGAGCACCGCAGCAATGCCAAAGGCAAGCAAAGTACAAATCCCGATGCGTAGAAAGCGGCGGCAAAAGCCCTTAAAGCCGTTCGGGCAGCAAATACAAAAGCCGATAAAGCACAGCAGCACAAAGATACAGGAGAAATAGGCGAGGTAATAGTTGCACCACAGGCTCAGCGCAAGCGCGCATACATACAGGCGGAACTTTCCCTCCCGCAGAAGGCTCACCGTTCCCGCCGCCAGCAGCGGCAGCAGCGCGAAGACATCCAGCCACATTAAATTCCAATAGTAGCCGCACGCCCATGCGCAGAACGCGTACAGCGTGGCAAAGCAGGGGATCGCATAGTCATTCTTGCGGTAGACGATCTTCAGATAGAAACCGAAGAACAGTCCCGCGAGTCCAAGCTTCAAAACCGTCAAAAAGGCAAACAGCTCGCGCAGCAGAGAGGCAGGCACCAAAACAGCCAGCAGATTCAGCGGGCTTGCAAGATAATAGGCGAACAGGGAAAGGTAGCCCGTGCCCGCACCCACATCCCATGTATATTGCAGGGAGCCGCCTGAGAGCAGTTTTTCGCGGAAAGCGCGGAAAAACGGATAATACTGATGCCAGCCGTCATGCGCCATAACCTGCCCGTTTCCGAACGGGTACAGCCCAGCAATTGCCAACGCGATACAGGCGATCAGGCAGGGCAGGCAGAAGGACAGAAGCAGCGGCAGTCTCTCTCTTGGAGCGCGGCGCAGCGGCGTAGATTCATCGGTCATAGGAATTCCTCCTCTTGCGGCTGACGGCGCAGCCGCGTGATCAACTCAGAAAGCGTATCTTCAAAATTAACACCGTACCACCGGGCGTTGGGATCGGCAGCCGTTGCACGGAGCGTCGTAACCACATAGTCCGCCGCCAAAGAGATCGCCTCCGCCGCAGGCATACCGAGCGTCAGCGCGCCGGCACAGGTCGCGGCAAAGAGGTCTCCCGTGCCGTGATACACCGCAGGAAGGTATTCCGTGCAATGCAGCCGCACCTCACCGTCTGCCTCCATCGCCGCAACACCCATATGCGCCGCATCGGGACGGATCCCCGTGATGATGGCAGTCCTCGCGCCGAGGGAGAGAAGCGCCGTCAAAAGCTCCCGTACATAGGCAGCATCATGCTGCTCGCGGTAGGGCAAACCGGTCAGAAGGCACGCTTCCGTGACATTCGGCGTGATGATCTCCGCACGGCTGCAAAGCTCCTGCATCGCAGCGGGCAGCGTTGAGGAAAGCCCTGCGTAAAGCCTGCCGTGATCTGCCATGGCGGGGTCGATAAAGACGAGGGTGTCCGGCGTACCGAATTCCTGCAGAAATTCCGTCACAAGCCCGACCTGCACTTCCGAACCGAGATAGCCGGTATAGATGGTGTCAAAGCGCAGGCCAAGCGCTTTCCAATGCGCCGCCAGCGGGCGAAATATCTCGTTCAGATCATAACTGACAAAATCCGCAAAGGCAGTGTGGGCGGAAAGCAGAGCGGTCGGCAGCGCGGCACATTCGATCCCCATGGCGGAGAGCACAGGAAGGGCAATGGTTTGGGAGCATTTGCCGACGCAGGAAATATCTTGTATTGAGACGATTCGCTTCATACTTTTGTTCCTCGAAATTGCGAAGTATATTTTATTATATCTCATTGTTTTCCAAAAAGAAAGCCTTGATCGAAAAAAACATACCACCGCCGATATGCGAAAAATCGGTTGCATTTTGTCTGTCTGAGGGACTATAATAGGCATGGTGATCAACATGCTCGGAGACTTGCACATTCATATGATATTGGACGGCGTATACTACCGCGCTGCAATCGACGCGCAGCGGGAGGCCCCCTGTGATTCCCTGATCCGCTCCCGTTTGGCGGACTACCGGGCACGCGGGATCTCCTTTCTGCGCGACGGAGGCGACGCGTGGGGTGTCTCCCTGCGGGCAAAGGCGCTTGCGGGAGAATACGACATTGACTACCGAAGCCCCGCCTTTCCGATCCATCTGCGCGGACATTACGGCGCGTTTATCGGACGCGGCTTTTCCGACCTTGCGGAGTATCGTGCCCTGCTCGACGAGGTGGCTGCCTGCGGCGGCGATTTTGTCAAGCTGATGATCTCGGGACTGATCGACTTCTCCTATCCGCACACGCTGACGGAGGAGGGAATGCCCTCGGAGCTGATCCGCGCGGCAATCTCTCTTGCGCACGAGCGCGGCTTTGCGGTCATGGTGCATGCCAACGGTGACCGGGCGGTCAGCGCCGCCGTGGACGCAGGCGTGGAGTCCGTCGAGCACGGGGCGTTTTTACACGAGGAGACGCTTGTGCGCTTGGCAGAAACGAAAACCCTTTGGGTGCCGACACTTTCGACCGTAGGCAATCTGATCGGCTGCGGGCGCTATCCCGACGCGGTGCTTCGCCCGCTGCTTGCCGAGCAGCAGGAAAAGGTTGCCTTTGTCGCAGCGCGCGGCGGCAGGATCGGCTTAGGCAGCGACGCGGGCGCGTTTCGCGTCCTGCACGGGCAGGCGGTGCCGGATGAGCTTGCCTATCTGAAGCAGGCGCTCGGCGCGGCAGCGGATGCCATCCTTTCGGAGGCAGAGGACTATGCCCGCGCCCGTTTCCGCAGATAGCAGTCTGCACGCCGCTGTTTTGCCCCACCGCGTCAAAGAATTGCAGAATATTTGCCGCATTTTGCACAGAAACGGCGGTTTTTCAGAGGCAATTTTTATTCGGAACTCAAAATATCAAAAAATAAGATTGTATATTCGGCAAAACTATAGTAAAATAGGTTAGATATAAAAAAAATAATGGAGGCATATCGGATATGAAAAAACCGATTGTTTTGGTAATTATGGACGGCGTCGGCAAGGGTGACGGCGGCAGCGGAGACGCGGTCGCGGTGGCAAAGACGCCTACGCTCGACCGCCTGTTTGCGACCTGCCCATACACTTGGCTGAAGGCCCACGGCACAGCGGTCGGTCTGCCCTCGGATGACGACATGGGCAACTCCGAGGTCGGTCACAACGCCCTCGGCTGCGGTCAGGTCTATTCGCAGGGCGCGAAGCTCGTCGGCGAATCCATCGAAAACGGCACCCTCTTCGCCTCGGCAACCTGGAAGGAGCTGGTCGCCAACTGCGTAGAAAACGGCAAGGCGTTCCACTTCCTCGGGCTGCTGTCCGACGGCAATGTCCACTCCAACATCAGCCACCTGATCGCCCTGCTGCGCCATGCGCACGAGGAGGGCGTGAAGAAGGTCTACTGCCACATCCTGCTGGACGGCCGTGATGTGCCCGCGACAAGCGCTCTGGAATATGTCGCGCAGCTGGAAGCCGTTCTCGCGGAGCTGCGCACGGACGGCTGTGACTACCGTATCGCCTCCGGCGGCGGCAGAATGCAGATCACGATGGATCGCTATGAGGCCAACTGGAAGATGGTCGAGGCAGGCTGGAACACCCATGTCCGCGGCATCGGCAGACAGTTCCCCTCGGCAAAGGACGCCATCGAGACCTACCGCACCGAGCTTGGCTGCATCGACCAGGATCTCCCCGCCTTCGTCATTGCGGAAAACGGCGAACCCGTCGCGAAGATCGCCAACGGCGACAGCGTGGTGCTTTACAACTTCCGCGGCGACCGGGCGCAGGAAATCTCCCTCGCCTTCGACCGCAAGGACTTTGACAAATTTGACCGCGGCGACTACACGGGCGTGAAGTTCGCCGGTATGCTCGAATATGACGGCGACCTCAAGATCCCCGAGCATTATCTTGTCCAGCCGCCCGTCATTAAAAATACGCTCACGGAGCTGCTGTGCGCCAACAACATCCGCGAATATGCCGTCTCCGAGACGCAGAAGTACGGTCATGTCACCTATTTCTGGAACGGCAACCGCTCCGGCAAGGTCTGCGAAGCGCTGGAGACCTATGAGGAGATTCCCTCCGATGTCATCCCCTTCGAGCAGGCGCCTGCCATGAAGTCCAAGGAGATCACCGACCGCCTGATCGCGGCGATGGAGTCGAAGGAATATGACTTCCTGCGCTGCAACTTCCCGAACGGCGACATGGTCGGTCACACCGGCGTAATGAGCGCCGTCGTCACGGCAATGGAGTGCGTGGACGCGAGCGTGCAGCGCATTTTGGACGCCGCCGACCGCCTCGGCTACACCGTTCTCATCACCGCAGACCACGGCAACGCCGACCAGATGACCGAGACGAAGAAGGGCAAGACCTCCGTCCGCACCGCCCACAGCCTCAACCCCGTCCCCTTCATCATCTATGACCCCGATCACAAGTACACCATCAAGGAAGGTCACTACGGACTTGCCAATGTCGCGCCGACCGTGGCGCAGCTGTTGGGACTGTCCGCACCCGCCTGCTGGGAAGCCGGCATGATTTAAGGAGGTAAAAAGCATGATCCGTCGTGAAACCGAACTCGGCAGCATCGCCGTCAGCAACTCCGTTTACACCAAGATCGCAGGCAACGCCGCGACCAACTGCTTCGGCGTGAAGGGCATGGCGATTCGCTCCGTCTCGGACGGACTGGTCCATCTTCTGCGCCGCGAGTCCATGGCAAAGGGCGTCCTCGTCACCCCGAACGAAGACGGGACGATCTCCATCGACCTGCACATCATGATCGACCAAGGCGTCAATATCCCCGCACTGGGGCAGTCCATCGTCTCCGAGGTGCGCTATATGGTCTCCCGGCAGACCGATACCGAAGTGAAGGCAGTCAATGTCATCATTGACTCCATGATGCTGGACTGAGAGGCGGGTGGACACATTGCAACAGACCATCAACGGCAGCGCACTGCAAAAAATGCTGATCGGCGCGTCTGCCGCGATCGAGCTGCATAAGCAGCAGATTAACGAATTAAATGTCTTCCCCGTGCCGGACGGCGACACGGGCACCAATATGGGCATGACCCTCTCCTCCGCCGCTGACGCACTGCGCAAGCTGAGCGCTCCGACGCTCACGAAGGTCGCCGATACCGCAGCCTCCGCCATGCTGCGCGGCGCGAGAGGCAATTCGGGCGTGATCCTGTCCCTGCTCTTCCGGGGCATCGCCAAGAGTTTGAAGGGCGCGGAGGAATGCGACGGTGCGCAGCTTGCCGCAGCACTGACGGCAGGCGTGGAGGCAGCCTATAAGGCGGTCATGAAGCCCGCCGAGGGCACGATTTTGACCGTCGCCCGCGTCACCGCCGCCGACGCGCTTGCCCTTTCGGAGACGGAGAGCAGCTTTGAGGCGGTTCTGGAAACGGCAGCACAGAGCGCAAAGGCAGCGCTTGCGGAGACCGTGCATCAAAACCCCGTGCTGGAAAAGGCTGGCGTGGTCGATGCCGGCGGCAAGGGCTGGCTCTATGTGCTTGAGACGATGCTTGCCGTCCTGCGGGGCGCGGAGATCGAAGCGCCCGTGCAGGGCACTCCCGTCAAGGAGCAGGCGGACTTCGCGGAGTTTGACACCGAGGAGATCACCTTTGCCTTTGACACGGTCTTCATCGTCCGCAAGGCGACAGAAGATATCTGCTTAGACCCACTGCGCGCCTATCTGGATACGATCGGCGACAGCATCGTCATCGGCGAGGACGACGAGGCGTTCAAAGTCCATGTCCACACAAATATCCCCGGCGAGGCGCTGACCGAGGCGCAGAAATACGGTACGCTGGAGCTTGCCAAGATTGAAAACATGCAGATGCAGCACGACGATCTTGCTGCCGGCAGAGCCGCTCGCAGCACGGACGATCTGGAAAAGATCGAGCAGGAGCTGGAGCAGCAGGAGGAGGTCATCGCCGCGCCGGAGAAGCACTACGGCATGGTCGCCGTCTGCGCAGGCGAGGGACTGGCGAATGTGTTCCGCGAGCTGGGCGCGGACAATATCATCGCAGGCGGTCAGACGATGAATCCCTCGACGCAGGACATTTTGGAGAAGATCAACGCCACCCCCGCCGAGGTCGTGTTCGTCTTCCCGAATAATAAAAATATCATCATGGCAGCGGAGCAGACCATCCCCCTGACGGAGAAGAAGGTCATTGTCATTCCGTCAAAGACCGTCCCGCAGGGCATCTCCGCCATGCTGCTGTTTGACCCCGACGCGGACGAGCCGACCAATACCGAGACGATGCTGGACGCGATGGGCAATGTGGCAACGATGCAGATCACCTATGCCGCGCGGGATTCCGACTTTGACGGGCACGACATCCACGCGGGCGAGTATTTGGCGCTCTACGGCAGCGCCCTGTTCGGCAACAGCCCCGATCCGGACAAGCTCCTGCGGGGACTTGCCGAGAAGGTTCACGGCGAATCGCGGGAGTTCGTCACCATCTATTACGGCGCGGACATCACCGCAGACCAAGCGCAGGCAGCCGCCGCCATCTTTGCGGAGGTCTGTCCGGAGGTCGAAGTCAATGTCATCAACGGCGGTCAGCCCGTCTATTACTACCTCATCTCCGCCGAATAACCCCACGGGCTAAGAGGGGGAAATGACTGTCGTAGGGGCGGATATTATCCGCCCGCGTGCAGGAACTACCGACTGCGCACCAGTTTGTTCATCCGTACCGTCCGCCGCTTACGCGGACGGCACGCCGAGGTCGTCGTGCCCTACGAATCACACAACACGCCCTCTGCCGTAGCAGGCACCCCATAAAAACACCCCGCCGCACTTAAAAATCAGTGCGGCGGGGTGTTTTTTATTTAAATTTGGCTTTCGACAAAAGCTGTCACCTGTCCGACGGTTTCCAGCTCCGCCAGATCTTCATCTGTCCACTCAATGCCGTATTCCTGCTCCAGCATCAGCATCAGGTCCGCCAGATCGGACGCCTCCGCCTCCAAATCCTGCAAAATCACGGTCGATACCGTAATACGCTTTTCGTCACAGCCAAGCTGCTCCACCAAAAAGCTGCGGATCGTTTCAAAGACCACGGATACACCTCCCATCGTTTTTAGACCCTATCAGTATAGCGTCAGGCTGTAGGAAATGCAATAGGAATTCGTATTTTCGCGGGAACTTTTTTCCAAGGCATATTGTGCGGCAGCAGTCCGTAGGTATGCAGTAGCGCAGTTGCCCTCAACCCGCCAGTATTTCGGCCTTCAACACGCCGTCCATCCGCGAAAGCGTGCGCAAAAGCTCCTCCGCACCCCGTTCCATGTCCGTCGTCTCTGCGGAGATCGTCACGGAAGCGCTGCCGCCTGTGGGGATCGTCTGATTGATGGTCAGTATATTTGCGCCGAATTGGGCAAAAATGGATAGTATGGAGGAAAGAAGACCCGTCACATCCCGCAAAAGGAAATGGAAGGTCAGAATACGCCCCGCCATCAGGTTTTGGAAGGGCGCAATTGCGTCGCGGTATTTGTAAAACGCGCTGCGGCTGATGCCCGTCGCGCGCGTCGCCTCGTTGACCGTGCCGACCTCGCCGGTCTCAAGCAGCCACTTTGCCTCCGCGACCTTCAGAAAGACCTCGGGCAGCGCCTTCGCTTCCACAATATAGTATTTTGGCAGTTGTTTCAAATTGTCCGCCTCCTGTGCGCCGAAAAAGCGCAAATGTTTTTGCATGGAATACATTTTATCATATCACCGCAGAAAAAGCAAGAAACTCTGCGGAGAAAGGAGCGTTTGCTTGAAAAATCCGTGGAGGCTGATCGGCTATGCGATCTGCGGCATAGTCGGCATCTGGTTGACGGTGAAGCTGCTTCTCCCCGTCGGTCTTCCCTTTCTCTTAGGCTGCGGTCTGGCATCGCTTGCCGAACCGCCCGTCCGCGGGCTCAAGGAGCGTCTCGGCGTTCCGCGCAGACTGGCGGCATTTTTGGTCGTTCTGTTGCTCTCTGCCGCCGTGTTCGGCATTTTGTTTCTGCTCGGGAAGCTGCTCTTTTCACAGGTGCAGGAGCTTACCGCCAAGCTTCCCGCACTGCTTGCGTCGCTGGAGACGCCGCTTGCCAAGCTGCACGGCGGACTGCTAAGAATCGCGGCAAAGCTCCCGCAGTCCGTCGCACCCGCCGCCGCAGAATGGATCGATCGGCTCTTTGCCGGTGGGAGCGTGGTGGCAGGGACCGTGTCGGAATGGCTGCTGGGCTTTGCCGGAAATGTGATTTCACTCGTGCCGGATATCATACTGTTTCTTTTAACGATGATTCTCTCTGCCTACCTTTTCTGCGCGGAACGGAAGCAGCTTTCCATGACTGCGCGCCGTCTGCTGCCGGAGCAGTGGCGCAAAAAGCTGCTCGCCGTCAAATCGCGCATGCGCAGCGCCCTCGGCGGCTACTGCAAAGCGCAGGGCTATCTGCTTCTCGTCACGCTGGCAATTGTCGCTGTCGGGCTGCTGCTCCTGCGGCGGCGTAACGCGCTGCTGATCGCCCTGCTGATCGCCGTTGTTGACGCGCTGCCCGTCTTCGGCGCGGGAACCATTCTCATCCCGTGGGGTATCATCTCGTTCCTGCGCGGTCAAACCGGGCAGGCTGTTGGGCTGCTGCTCCTCTACGCCGTTGCTTCTCTGACGCGCACCTGCCTGGAGCCGCGCTTCTTGGGCAGGCAGATCGGCTTAAATCCGCTTTTGACGCTCGTCTCGCTCTATGCGGGCTTCCGTCTCTTCGGCGTCATCGGCATGATCCTCGTCCCCGTCGGCGTGATCCTCCTCAAACAGATCTACGAATTAGTCGAATCCACATAACAAAGTGCCTGCACGAGATTGCCACGGGCGCAAGCGCCCTCGCAATGACAAGAAGGCT
>CAMAEX010000032.1:0-12376 GCA_945832065.1 uncultured Clostridia bacterium
GTAACGCTCCTTCGTCGCGAACGGCTGCGCTAACGACCTCGGCGTGCCGTCCGCGTAAGCGGCAGACAGGGAAAGCAAGCAGATTTGTACATGGTTGGTAGTTCCTGCACCGGCGCGCTCGGTGGTTGCGCCCTACGGGGAACTGCTGTCGCTCTCGAAATTGTTCGGGTCGGGTGGGATTAGCCACCTAAATAACACCGGGGAAGGTGACGGTTCTCTGCGTCACTTTACAGACAGATCTTTTCGAAAGCATGAAGGGTATTTCGCACCCTCCCGATAACACTTATTATATAAAGTCAGAAAGCAAAAGGCAACGGAGGCAGTTCACAATATAGATACGGCGGGAAAACAGAGCAGGGAAGTGTGTTGCATTCCGTCTCCTCTTGATTAAAATTGTAAATTGTCATTTTCTTCCTGCAACGGTAGACATAATATAATAAAACATTCGTTCGAAAATTTGATTTTGCGTCGAATAAACACCAAAAAAAACAAAAAATAATGCGCCGAAGTATGAAAAAGTGATTGCAATTTCCGTTCAGGGATAGTATACTGTTAACGAGTGGAGCTGAATGGAAGAAAAAAGAGCAAAATGGAGCGAGGTGAGGGGGATGTTCGGTCAATACAAGCACACGCTGGATCCGAAGGGCAGACTGTTTGTCCCCTCAAAGTTCCGCGAGGAGTTGGGCGCTTCGTTTTATATTTCCAAGGCACCCGACGGCTGCCTCGGGGTCTATCCGGAGGCGGAGTGGCAGCGCGTGCTTGAGCGCTTCAATGCCCTCTCTATGTCGCAGGCGCGCAATTTACGCGTGTTTTTCGCCAATGTGATCAAATGCGAGCCGGACAAGCAGGGGCGCTTCCTCTTGCCGGACTCCTTCCGCGAATACGCCGGCATCCAACAGGAGGCGGTGTTCATCGGTCAAGTCTGTCGTGCCGAGATTTGGTCTGCGGAACGCTATGCGGTGGAAGAGAAGAAATTCCTCACGCCGGATGCGCTTGCCGCTGCGATGGGAGAATTGGGGTTCTGATGGAATTTTGTCATAAATCCGTCCTGTTGGACGAATGTATCGAAGCGTTAAAGCTCCGTCCCGACGGGATCTATTTGGACGGCACGCTCGGCGGCGCGGGACATTCCTATGAGATCGCCCGCCGTCTGACGACGGGAAGGCTGATCGGTGTGGACAGAGATGCGGTCGCGCTGAAGGCGGCAGCGGAGCGCTTAGCGCCCTTTGCTTCACGCGTCACAACCGTTCATTCGAACTTTTCCGAGCTGGATCACATTTTAGAGGAGCTTGGCATCGACGCGGTGGACGGGATGCTCTTTGACCTCGGTGTTTCCTCACCGCAGCTCGACGATGCGCAGCGAGGCTTTTCCTATATGGCTGATGCGCCGCTCGATATGCGCATGAACAAGGACGACACACTCACGGCGGCGGAGGTCGTGAACCTCCGGTCGCAGGACGAGCTGCGCCGCATTCTCTATGAATACGGCGAGGAGCGCTATGCACCGCAGATCGCCGCAGCCATCGTCCGCAGGCGAGAGAAAGCGCCCATCCGAACGACGCTGGAACTGGTTGAGGTCATCCGTTCCGCCATGCCGCCGCAGGCGCTGCGCGAAAAGCAGCACCCCGCGAAGCGGAGCTTTCAAGCCATCCGCATTGCGGTCAACGATGAATTAGGTGCGGTCAGCAAGCTGATGCGCACTGCGTTTGCAAGATTGAAGCCGGGCGGGAGATTGGCGGTTATCACCTTCCACTCGCTGGAAGACCGTATTGTCAAGAGCGAGATGCAGCTTGCCGCGCACGGCTGTACCTGTCCGCCGGAATTTCCCGTTTGTGTATGCGGCAAAACGCCGCTGATTCGTATTGTCACGCGCAAGCCAATCGTTTCCGGCGCGCGTGAGTTGGAGGAAAATCCCCGCGCGAGAAGCGCGAAGCTCCGCGTAGCGGAGAAGCTGTAGCGACAAGGAGGTGCCAACTATGCCGAAGTATGAAGAATACCGCAGCAACGGCTCTGCGGCGTACGATATTCACGCCAATACTGCCAGACCCGCAGAGCGGCCGGAGCGCCTGCCCGATGCGCCGCGGCGTACGAAGCCGGTTCGACGCGTCAAGACGAAGCTTGCCATCGCGCCCTTTACGGTGCTTGGCACGGCAATTGCGGTTGTGATGCTGTTTTTGGTCGTGTTCAGCTATGTGCGTCTTTATGAGGCAAAAAGCGAGGTGAGCGAGCTGAAGAGCCAAAAGACGGAGCTGACGACGCAGGAACAGCGCCTTCGCTCCCAATATGAAAATTCGTTGGATCTGCCTGCGATTGAGACGCGCGCCAAAGAGCTTGGAATGCGTCAGCCGCTTGCTTCGCAGATCGTTTATGTTGAGGTCGAGGCGGGGGATACCGTGCAGCTTGACACCGCTCCGGAGGAACGCAACCTGTTAGAGCGGGTCTATGATGCGTTCCGCGGCGTTATCAGCGATGTCGTGGAATACTTTTCATAGTCTGCGGCATATAGTAAACAAGCACAGCATGGGCGGTGAATCCAAATTGCCGCCCATGTTTTTGGACTTTTCCTTTATTCTCTATCCGGAGGTCGGATATGAAACAGCATGATTTGAAACGAAGAACGAAGGCGCGTCCGCGGCGCAAAAAGGAGAGCGTCGGCAACAGCTATGTCCGCAAGGGCGTTTTGTGGCTGATGATCCTGTTCGGCGTGGTCTCCTTCGGTGCTCTGACTGCCAGACTTGTCAAGCTGATGCTGATCGATCACGAGTATTACGAGGCAAAGGCGATCAGCAACCAGACCCGCAGTACCAGCGTGACGGCGAGCCGCGGCACGATTTACGACCGCAATATGGAGGTGCTTGCCGCCTCGGCGAGTGTGGAAAACATTTTCCTTGATCCGCTGGAGCTGTCACAGAACAATGTGGATATTGACTTTCTTGCGCGGAATCTCTCCCGAATTCTAGATGTGGACGAAGACTTTATCAAGGAGCAGGCGGCAGATGTCAATATGCGGTATAAAATGATCAAGCGCCGACAGGAGAAGGATGTCTGCGATGCGGTGCGGAGCTTTATCAGCGAGAACGGCATCGTCGGCGTGCATTTAGAGCCGGATTCCCAGCGCTATTATCCCAACCATGAGACTGCCTCGCAGCTTCTCGGCTTTACCAACACGGAGAACAAAGGCTCCGAGGGCTTGGAGGCGTATTATGACAGCACGCTGCAAGGTTCGGCAGGCGCGGTGATCACCACGAAGGGCAATAACGAGACGGAAATGCTCTATTCCTACGAGAAATACTATGAGGCGAGCGACGGCAACAGCCTTGTGCTGACGATTGACCTGACCGTACAGCGCGCGCTGGAAAAGCAGATGAATGATGCCATTGACCGCTACGATGTGCTCAACGGCGCGTTCGGGATCGTCTATGACGCACAGACCGGCGATATCATTGCAATGGCGACGCTCGGCGGTTACGACCCCAATAATTATCTGGAGATTTTTAATACAGGAACAAACGAGGCGCTTGAGGAAATGTACGCCGGTGCGTTGAAATACCCCGAGGGAAGCGAGGAACGCAAGGCAGCCATTTCCGAGTATAACGATGCCATGGCGACCGCGCGCCTCAAGCAGTGGAGAAACCGCTGCGTCAGCGACGGCTACGAGCCGGGCTCAACCTTCAAGATCATCACGCTGGCAGCGGGCTTGGACTCCGGCAAGGTCACGCTGGACGACAGCTTCTACTGCGGCGGCGTTGAGACCTTTGAGGGGCGTTCGCAGCCGCTGAACTGCTGGCAGCACAATGGTCACGGCGCGGAGACGACGGCGCAGGCGCTGCAATACTCCTGCAACATTGCCTTCGGACACATGGGCTTGATGATCGGCGGCGAAACGCTGTATGATTATTGCCGCGCCTTCGGACTGATGGAGACAACGGGTGTTGACCTTCCGGGCGAGGCGGGCGGCATTTTCCACACCAAGGAACGCCTGAGCGACTACGGGGCTTACGGCACGAGCTATTTGATCTCGACATCCTTCGGTCAGACCGTGAAGCCAACACCGATCCAAATCGTTCGGGCTGTCGGCGCAGTAATCAACGGCGGCTATTTGCTCGAACCGCACATCGTCTCGGAGGTTCTGGACGAGGACGGCAATGTTGTGGAAAAGAACGAACGCACGGTCGTGCGGCAGGTCATTTCCGATGAGACCTCCGAGACGATGTGCGAGCTGATCGAATCCGTTGTCACGCTGGGCACAGCGAAAAACGCGAAGGTCGTCGGCTATCGCATCGGCGGCAAGACCGGTACGGCGGAAAAGACCGACCAGATCGACGAAAACGGCGAATATACCAACGATAAGATCGTCTCCTTCATCGGTGTTGCGCCGATGGAGAATCCGCGCTATGTGGTGCTGATCGCGCTGGATACGCCGAACTATGCAAGCGGACAGTATGTTTCCGGCGGCGTCATGGCGGCGCCGACGGTGGCGGCGGTCTTTGAGGATATCCTCCCGTATCTCGGCGTCGAGCCGCAGTACGAGGAAGAAGACATGTACCGCGTGAATGTCTTTATGCCCGACGTCAAGGGTATGACTGAGACTGAGGCCGCCTCGGTGCTGCGCGATTCGTATTTGGAATACCGCATCATCGGTGACGGCGACAAGATCGTCAGTCAGCTCCCTGCCAGCGGACGAGAGGTTCCGGGACATTCCACGGTGCTGCTCTACACCGACGATTCCATGCCGACGGATCCCGTCACCGTGCCGAACCTCATGGGCATGACGGTGACGCAGGCAACGCAGGTGCTGTCTGATCTGGGCTTGTACTTGCAGGCGAAGGGCACGGATTCTACGGCATGGCATGTCGTCGTGACCGATCAGGATATCATAGAAGGCACACAGGTGGATCGCGGAACGACTGTCACGGTCATTTTCGCGGATACGACCGATATGGACTGATACAGGAGAAGATCATGAAGCTGCAAGAGCTGCTGCAAGGTATAACGGTGCTGGAGAGCAATGCACCAAAGGATATGGAAATCACGGGCGTAAGCTACTCGTCGAACACGGTGCGAACAGGAGAACTGTTCGTTGCCGTGCCCGGCTACGCCACCGACGGGCACCGATTTATCCCCGACGCGGTCGCGCGTGGGGCAGGGGTCGTGCTGTGCGAGCGCGATATGCCGCAGGAAACTCCGTGGGTGCGCGTGGCGTCCTCCCGCGAGGCGCTGGCGCAGCTCGGTGTGAATTGGTACGGCGACCCGTCGAAAGCCATGCAGGTCATCGGTGTGACGGGGACGAACGGCAAGACCTCCGTGACCTATCTGCTAAAAACGCTATTGGAAAACGCCTGCGGCGCAAAGGTCGGGCTGATCGGCACGATCTGCAATATGATTGGCGGACTGGAACTGGAAACGGAACGCACTACGCCGGAGAGCTTTGCTTTGCAGGGACTTCTTGCGCAAATGCGCGATGCGGGCTGCACGCACGTTGTGATGGAGGTCTCCTCTCACGCGCTTGCGCTGCACCGCGTGGACGGCGTGCGCTTCTCCGTGGGCGCGTTTACGAATCTGACGCGGGACCATTTAGATTTTCATAAGACGATGGAGAACTATCGTCAGGCAAAGGCGCGGCTCTTTCAGCTTTGCGAGAGGGGTGTGTTCAACCTTGACGATGCGGAAACCACACCGAAAATGCTTGCACAAGCGCACTGTAAGTGCTATACTGTCGGCACACGCCCCGATGCGGAGCTGACCGCGCGGGAGATCACCCTCGGCGCAGATCACATTTCCATGACGGTCTGCGAAGGGCGGACGAAGGCAGGCGTGCGCCTCGGCATTCCCGGGCGCTTTACCGTGAGCAACGCGCTCGTCACCTTGGGTATTGCCCGCAGTCTCGGCATTCCGCTTGCGCAGGCTGCCGCAGCGCTCGGCAAGGCGAAGGGAATTAAGGGACGTTTAGAGGTCGTACCGACACCGGGCAGGGACTTTACCGTCTTGATCGACTATGCCCATACACCGGACGGCTTGGAAAATGTCCTGCGCTCCGTGCGGGATTTCTGCAAGGGAAGAATTTTACTCGTCTTCGGCTGCGGCGGCGACCGCGACCGCCAAAAGCGCCCGATCATGGGGAAGCTTGCGGCAGAGCTTGCCGATTTCGTCATTGTTACCTCAGACAATCCGCGCACCGAGAAACCGATGCTGATTATCGAGGATATTTTAGAGGGAATGGCGAGGACGAAAACACCCTATACAGTGGAGGAAAATCGCCGCTTGGCAATTCGTACCGCCTTGCGCTGCGCGAACAAAGATGATATAGTATTGCTCGCCGGAAAGGGGCATGAGACCTATCAGATTCTCGGCACGGAAAAGACGCATTTGGATGAACGCGAGGAAGTTGCCGCAGCATTATGTGAGATGGGACAATAACGCTTGGACAGGCGGCAGCCTGGTGCTGTGAACGGGGCGGATATGCTGATTGATTACGGCTAAAACAGCGAGGAATATGTACATGGCGCGAAGGCGGCATGAAAATGGAGCGCGTATTGCAGCTCCCGGTTGACAAAAGCAAAATTGGAGGATAACGATTATGGAAACACCGTTGCTTATGGTACTGCTTTCCGTGATTTCAGGCTTCGTTCTGGCACTGACGCTGGGGCATTTTCTGATTCCCGCACTCCGCGCCCTCAAGGCGGGGCAGTCCATCCGTGAGGTCGGACCGAAGTGGCATAACGGGAAAAAAGGCACGCCTACGATGGGCGGTCTGATGTTTATCGCCGCGTCCGCACTCTGCGTCATGACCGGTTGGTATGCCATGCGCACGACGGGGGACTATTCGCACCTGCTTGTGCTGGCGCTGGCGGTAATGTTTGGCTTGATCGGCTTTTATGATGACTTTATCAAGGTCAAGAAAAAGCGCAACCTCGGCTTGACGGGCTTGCAGAAGCTCGTCCTGCAGGTGCTTGCGGCGGGTGTCTTTCTGCTGCTGATGTATCTGACGGACAGCCTGCATTACGACCTTTACATCCCCTTTGTCAAGGAGCCGGTTGCCCATGTGCCGCCTGTTTTGTACCTTGCGGCAGCGGTATTTGTGATCGTCGGCTGCGTCAACGCGGTCAACCTGACCGACGGCATCGACGGGCTTGCCTCCGGCGTTACCATGCCGGTGATGCTCTTTTTCACGCTGGTTGCCATGTCGATGAAGAAGCTTGGGCTTGCGACCTTCCCGGCTGCGTTGCTGGGCGGACTTGCCGGCTTCCTGTTCTACAATTTCTATCCCGCAAAGGTCTTTATGGGCGACACCGGCTCGCTGTTTTTGGGCGGCGCGGTCGTCGGCTTGGCGTTCGCGCTGGATATGCCGCTGGTGCTGCTGTTTGTCGGCTTGATTTATATTATCGAGACGCTTTCGGATATTTTGCAGGTCGGCTATTTCAAGCTGACGCACGGCAAGCGTATCTTCAAAATGGCGCCCATACACCATCATTTCGAGATGTGCGGCTGGTCGGAAAAGAAAATCTGGACGGTTTTCGTCCTGACGACGGTCGCTATGTGCGTCATTGCGTGGTTCGGCGTCCGTATCTGGTTCTGAGTTCATAACGCTTCGCGCGGAAAGGAGGTGCGGCATTGTTCGGCAGAAAAAAAGATGAAGCTGCGGCAATCAAACTGAAAAAACAGGAACAGGTCATTGAAAATGATCGCGGCGTGATGGACCTGCCCTACTTGCTTCTGACGGTGCTCTTGGTCATCATCGGATTGATCATGCTCTTTTCCGCGAGCTTTGCCCGCGCCTATTATATCACGGGCAATTCCGCAAGCTATTTTACCAGTCAGGCGATTTTCGCCGTGTTCGGCATCGGCGCGATGTATGCCATGAGCCGTGTGCCGTATGAGTGGTATTATAAGCTCTCGCGGCTGATTTACGGCGTGACGATTCTGCTCCTGCTGGCGGTGCTGCTCGTCGGCTCGACCGTAAACGGCTCAACGCGCTGGCTCAACCTTGGCTTTACGCAGCTACAGCCCTCCGAGATTGCAAAGCTGTCCCTGATCATCTCCCTGTCGGTACTTATGACGCGCAATCAAAAGGATATCAAATCCCCGCGTACCTTCTGTGCCTGTGCGGGCGCGCTTGCGATCATCGTGCTGCTGCTGATCATGGAGCCGCACTTTTCCGCGACGATTATCGTTGCGCTTTTATGGTTCTGCATGATGGCTATCGGCGGCACAAACCGCAAATACCTCGGTATCATTGTTGCAATCGGCGCAGCGGGTCTGCTGTTCCTGCTCTTGAGCGGCGGCTACACCAGCGAGCGTATCACGGCTTGGCGCAATCCGGAGGCGGACCCTTTGGATTCGGGCTTGCAGATTTTGCAGTCTGAGTACGCCATCGGTTCCGGCGGCTTGCTTGGGCTGGGCTTCGGCAAGAGCCGCCAGAAATATCTCTACCTTCCCGAAGAACATAACGATTATATCTTCGCCATTGTCTGCGAGGAGCTGGGCTTCATCGGCGCGGTCGGTATTCTGATCCTTTTTGCGCTGCTGATCATCCGCGGCTACTGGATTGCTATGCACGCCCGCGACCGCTTCTCCATGCTGCTTGCGGCAGGTCTGACCACGCTGCTGGCAATTCAGGTTGTATTAAATGTCGCAGTCGTGACGAACCTTCTGCCTGCAACGGGCATTTCGCTGCCCTTCTTCTCCTCGGGCGGCACAGCGCTGATTATGCAGCTTGCCGAGAGCGGTATCATGCTCAATATTTCCCGCAGTATTTCTCATAGTCCGAAATAAAGGAGCGTTGCCATGAAGGTCGTATTTACCTGCGGCGGCACGGGCGGACATATCAATCCTGCCATTGCGGTCGCTAAGATTCTGCGCGAACGCAAGCCGGAGGCGGAGATCCTCTTTGTCGGCGCGGATGACGGGATGGAGACGGAGCTTGTACCCAGAGAGGGCTTTTGCATCGAAACGGTTACGATTTCCAATTTCCTGCGCAGCTTGACGCCGTCTGCAATGTGGCACAACGCGAAAGCGCTTATTATTATCCGCCGCGCTCTGCGCAGAGCGGATCAGATCATCAAGGCGTTTCAACCCGATGTCATTCTCGGCACCGGCGGCTACGCAAGCTACCCCATGCTGCGGCAGGGGGTAAAGCGCGGCATACCGACTGCCGTCCATGAGGCAAATGCCGTCCCGGGGCTTGCGACGCGGATGGTCTGCGATAAGGTTGATAAAATTCTGGTCAGCTTTGCCGAGAGCAAAAGTGAGTATAAAAATGCGGACCGCGTGATTCCCGTCGGCATGCCCGTGCGGGAGGAGTTCGTGTTTACGAAGCGCGCCGAAGCAAGAAAAGCGCTGGGGCTGGATGACGATACCCCGCTGATCGTTTCGGCGTGGGGCAGCCTGGGCGCACGAGAGATGAACAAAAAGATCGCGCAGTTTATGAAGCTGGAATGTGAAGAAAACCGCTTTCGTCACATCCACGCGACCGGCTCGTTCGGCTGGCGCTGGATGCCGGAGTATGTGAAGGAACAGGGCGTTGACCTTGCCGCACATCCGATGGTGACGATGCAGGAGTATATCTATAATATGCCAACCCTGATGGCGGCGGCAGACCTGTTTCTCAGCCGTGCGGGCGCTTCGACGCTGAATGAGATCGCTGCTGCGGGCACGCCGAGCATCATTGTGCCGTCGCCGAATGTGACCAACAATCATCAGGAGAAAAACGCGCGCATTTTGGAGCAGCGCGGCGCTGCGGTGGTTTTGCGCGAGAGCGAGTGCGACGGCGAGCGCCTCTACCGCGAGGCTTGCGCGCTTTTGGAGGATGAAGCAAAACGCAAAAAAATGCGCACCGCACTGCGGGAGCTTGCGGTCATTGACTCCGCAGAGCGCATCTATCAGATTCTTATGGAGCTGGCAAAATCACGCTGAGCGCACCTTTTGCATAGGATGGGGCAAATTTCCGATACGGAGGTTTGCCTATGGGGGCGTATCAGATCATCGGCGGGAGACCGCTGTGCGGCGTGATTCCGATTCACGGCGCAAAAAACAGTATGCTGCCGATTTTAGCGGCAACACTCGTCAGCCGGGGAACCTGCGTGCTGCACAACTGCCCGCAGATTTCCGACGCGGATGCGGCGCTTTCCATCCTGCAAAGCCTCGGCTGTCAGGTAAAGCGCGAGGGAGATTCCCTGATCGTCGATACATACGCCGCAGACGGGACGGAAATTCCGGCGGCGCTGATGCAAAAAATGCGGGCAGCGGTGATCTTCCTTGGGGCGCTGCTGGCACGCTTCGGGCGGGCGCGCCTGTCGCACCCGGGCGGCTGCCGCCTCGGCGAACGCCCGATTGATTTGCATTTGATGGGACTTCAAATGCTGGGCGTCTCCTGTGTCTATGAGGACGAGGAGCTGCTCTGCACGGCGCACAAACCGGAGGCGGCAACGATCGCATTGCCGTTCCCCAGTGTCGGTGCAACGGAAAACCTGCTTTTAGCCGCACTGCCCTGTGAGGGAGAGACCGTGCTGTGCAACGCGGCGCGGGAGCCGGAGATCGGGGATCTGATCGGCTTCCTGACCGCCTGCGGCGCGCAGATCGACGGCGCGGGCACCTCGGTGCTGCGCATCCACGGAGGACGACCGCTGCACGGCACGGAATATACGATCATGCCCGACCGCATGGAGGCGGCAACCTACCTTTGCGCCGCAGCTGCGACAAGGGGGGAACTCACGCTGACGCAGGCAGAACCGAACCACCTGTGCGCGGTGACGGATATCCTCCTTCGCGGCGGCTGCGAGATCAGGCAGCTTGCACGGGAGCTGACGCTGCGCTGTGACAAGCTTCGAGCCGTCAGTCCGATCCGCACCGCGCCGTATCCCGCCTTTCCCACCGATGCGCAGGCACCCGTAATGGCGGCGATGGCAACGGCGGAGGGCATCAGTATTTTTGAAGAGACGGTCTTTTCCGACCGCTTCCGCCATGTTCCCGCCCTGCGGCAAATGGGGGCGAAGATCACTGCGGCGAAACGCTGCGCGGTTGTTGAGGGTGTCCCCGTGCTGCACGGGGCAAATGTGGAGGCAACCGATCTGCGCGGCGGCGCGGCAATGGTGATCGCGGCGCTGGCGGCGCAGGGAGAGAGCGTGATTACGAAAACGGAGCATACCGAGCGCGGCTATGCCGAGCTGGTAAGCAGCTTGCGCGCCTGCGGCGCGGAGATCAGCTTGACGGAGTAAGGCTTATGGAATACGAAAGCAAAAACAGAAAATCGACTGAGCGGCGACCGACGCAACGACGGCAGACGGAGCCAAGACGCTCGGGAAACGAGCGGACGCAGCGCCGTCCCGCGGAGCAAAGGGAGCGCGATTCCTTTGCAGAGCAGGAGAGGCAACGGGAGAGAGGGAAACGCAATTCTCCCGCTGCGCAGGAGGCACAGAGACGCAGGGAGGAGCGAAAGGAACGCGATTCCCGCGCCGCGCGGGAGGCGCAACGCCGCAGGGAGGAGCGCAAGGAGCGTGAGCGGCTGGACGAACTGCGGCAGAAACAGAAGCGAAAGGCGAAACGCCGCACAAGAAAACGCATCAGCCCGGAGACATGGAAGCGTCTGCTCATTATGGGCGGTATTGTTGTGGCTGTCTTGCTGAGCATGGTAATCTTCTTCCGCGTGCAAACCATCGAGGTGGTCGGTAACGGCTACTATTCGCCGGAGGAGATCGTGCAGGCTGCGGGCGTCGCCGAAGGGGATAACCTGCTCACGGTCTCCCGCGGCAGTGTCGCGGGCAATGTCATGGCGCAGCTTCCGTATATCGAGAGCGTGCGTGTGACACGCAGGCTACCCAACATGCTTCTGCTGACCGTCTCGGAATTTGACGCAACATATGCCGTTACCGATACCGCAGGGGACTGGTATTTGATCACCGCAAACGGGAAAGTAACGGAGAAGGTGGAGGCGCGCGAGGCAAAGTCGCATATTCAAGTGACGGAGCCGATCATAGATCCGCCGACCGTCGGAGAGATCATCAAGGTTCACGCCGCCGAAGGTGAGGAGCTTGCCGCGCAGGGACAGTTGAACGCGCTGACAATCATTTTGACGGAAATCGAGAACGCCGAGCTTGTAAAACAGATCGTCTCCGTCAGCGTTCCCTCGTCCTACCATATTACCGTCAGCTATGAGGGGCGCTTTGAGGTCGATCTCGGAAATACCGAGCGGCTGGATTATAAGCTGGAGTTCTTAAAAAAGGTCATCTCGGAACAGAAGGAATACGCTTCCGGCACGATCGACCTCTCTCTGAGCGAGGGAGAGGAAGCACATGTGATGCTCGGTGACTGATTTTTTCACGAATTTGTAAATAATTTTGCCAAAAACGAGAAATTCTATTGACCTAAGCGGTTTTTCACG
>CAMAEX010000033.1:0-12026 GCA_945832065.1 uncultured Clostridia bacterium
AATATGGGTAATCATGCCGGTCGTAGTCGTTTTGCCGTGGGTGCCGGAGACGCAGATGGCGTTTTTGTACTCGCGCATGATGAGTCCCCACGCCTGCGCCCGCTCGAAAACGGGAATGCCCATGGCACGGGCGGCGGCGATTTCGGGGTTATCGTTATGCGCCGCTGCGGTGCGGATGATGCAGTCCGCGCCCTCAATATTTCTTGCGTTATGTCCGATATGGACCTCAATGCCCTTTTCGATCAGCTCGTCGGTGGAGACGGAGGAGTTCATGTCCGAACCTGTAACTGTCATGCCCATGCCGCGCAGGACAAGCCCGAGCGGGCGCATGGAAACGCCGCCGATACCGATCAGATGTATATGTTTTCCGGGGACGAGATAAGCGTCCAGCCGTTTACGGATCGCCATAGTTTTTTGACCTCCAATCAAAAAATCGCCCATATAGTATACTGCATCAAGCTGCATTTTACAAGAAAAATCTCACCGAACGGCGGCAATCTCGGACGGAAGGAGCGATTCGGGCAGGGTGAAGCAGAGCTGCTGCCTGTTCGGATGCGGGAAGGACAGCCGCCACGAGCAGAGCGCGAGCACTCCGCCGCTTTTTGCTCCATACTTTTTGTCACCGCAGAGGGGGCAGCCGCGCGAGGCAAGCTGCACGCGAATTTGATGCGTCCTGCCGGTATACAGCCGGATACGCAGCAGGGCGCGCCCGTCCGCCGCACGGGCTTCGACACGGTAAAAGAGCTTTGCCTCCTTCACGCCCGCACGCTTGCGCTTCACGACATAGGTCTTGTTTTTTGCGCGGTCGTGAAAGAGCAGATCGGCAAGCTCCGCCTCGTCTTCCGGCGGCGTCTGCTCGCATACGGCGAGGTATTCCTTGGAAAAACCGTCCTGCATCCTCGCACTGAGAAACGCCGCTGCTTCGGGCGTTTTGGCAAAGACCATCAGCCCGCTGACCTCGCGGTCGAGGCGGTGGACGGGGTAGACCCTGCGCGGCGCGAGGAGGTCGGACATGGCAGGTTTGCCGGAGGCGTCCTTTGCAGAGAGCACGCCTGCGGGCTTATGGCAGACGAGAAGCTGCTCGTCCTCATAGAAAACGGTCACATTCGCTCCTCCAGTTTGGCAAGGATCCGTTCGCATTGCTCCAACACCCTTCCGATATCCTGCCGTACGAAGCTGCCGCCGCGCAGAACAGGCTCTCCCTGCACAAAGACGGAGTCGATCTGACTGCCGCTGCCCGCGTAGAGCAGATTCGTCAGAATACGGCGGCGGTTGGTGGTGCTGAGGTCATCCGTGCGGACGAGGGAGAAATCCGCCTGACAGCCGACGGAAAGCTTTCCGAGATCGTCATAGCCCAGCGCCGTCATGCCCGTCTCGGTCAGCATTCGATAGCACTGTCCTGCGGGGAGCACGGTCGGGTCGAGGGTCAGCACCTTTTGCAGATAGCTGCCGTGCCGCGCCTCGCGCAATAGGTCACGGTTGGCGCTCGACGCCTCGCCGTCGCAGCCAAAGCCGACGCGCACGCCCGCTTGCAGCATTTGGGCAATGCGCGGCGCGCCGTCGGAGAGCTTCATATTGGTCGAGGGACAGTGGGCGACGACGGCTTTTGTCTGCGCCAAAAGGTCGATTTCCGCATCGGAGAGCCAGATCGAGTGCGCAAGGATCGTGTTTTCGTCCAATACGCCGAGATATGCCAGCTCCTCCGCTTCGCCGCGTCCTGTCCAAAGACGGACACGCGCTGTCTCCGCTTTTCCCTCGGCAAGATGGGTGTGGTAGACCAAGCCGCGTTCACGGGCAAACTGCTTAAGTTCGACCATCAGCTCCGGCGTGCAGGCGGGACGCCCCTGGGGCACGGCGGCGGTGCGCAGCAAGCCCTTGCCGTGCCAGCGGTCATAGAGAGATTCCGCCTGCGTCAAGCACTCGTCTACGCTTGTGACCTTGGTCTGCTCGTTTTCCGCGATATCCGTTGCGCCGATGCCGAAGGTGGCGCGGATGCCTGCGTCCCGATACGCCTGCACCACCGCGTCGATGTGCGGGAAATAGGTCATTTCATTGATCGCCGTGACACCGTAGCGCAGACTTTGCAGGCAGCCGAGCAGCACGCCGTAATACCATTCCTCCTCGGTGAGTGACCACTGGGCGGCAAGCATTTTTTGCAGCCATTGGGTGATGTTGAGGTCATCGAGGGGACCCTTGGTCAGGCTCTGTACCATATGGGTATGGATATCCGCCATGCCGGGAAGCAGCAGCATACCGCGGGCGTCCAGCGTCTCACAATCTGCGGCAAGCTGCGGCGCGATGGCGGCAAAACGGCCGTTTTCGATCAGAAGATCGGAAGGGGTCGTTGTCAAGGCATCAAAATCCGGCAGGAGGGCGTTTTTGATCAGCAGCATAGCAGCGCCTCCGCCGCAACGGCAAACAGACGGCGCTTTCCCTCGTCGAGATCGGCAAGCTGTTCGCCGGTTGCGTAGTTTTCCGTAATCAGCGCCAAGGAAGCGGCGCGGCGCTTTAGGATCGAGGCAATGACAAACAGCGCGCTTGTCTCGCCGTCGATTGCCGAAACGCCGAGGGATGCCCAATAGGCGATGCGCTCCCGCCCTCCCGCAGTCCACGGCGTTTCGAGGCTTTGACAGTCATGGCTGCGGAACAGTCCTGCCGAAACGCCGCCATCCAGCAGCTTGCCTAACAGCGTGGGGGCTGCCACCGCGGGATAGGAGGGGTCGATGTATTCCTTTGTCGCGCCCTCACCGCGCACCGCAGCGGAGGCGGCAAGCAGTGTGCCCACAGGCGTTTCGGGCTGTAAAGCGGGACAGCAGTCGATCTTCAGCATGGCCTCTACGCCGAGATGGTTCAGTTCCTCCACCGCGATGGCAGCGGGCATACAGCCGAAGCCGCAGCTCATCACACTGAGTGGCTTGCCCTGGAGTGTCCCCGTGTAGGTCACATATTCGCGGTATTCTCCGACCTTTTCCGCTTTGTCCATCAGGGCGGCGTAAAAGGGGACCTGCAGCGGGTCGGGGGTCAGTAGGACGCGCTTGGCGACCATCGTCTCGTCAATGCCGAGGTGGTGCATCGTCCCGTCCGCGTGGGTCAGTTTCATACTTCCAAAGCTCATATTCCCGCCTCCTTCAAAAGCTCCGCTGCCCGGAGGGCAATACGCGAAGCAAGCTCGATCCGCTTCGCCAAAAAATCGGGGTCGGCATACGCGCCGTAGACCTGCTCGTTCGGGTTGGCAAACATCGAGCCGAGGGCGACGCAAATGCTGGCGGTGCGCAGCCCGAGCAGATGCCCGTAGGTGAACAGCGTGCCGGATTCGTTCTCGACGACGAGCACGCCCGTGTCGATCCATTTTTGCATCCGTGCGCGTAGGTCGGGATGCGCTGCCTTGGACTCCATGTAGAATGCGTCGTGACTGCGGTACAGCCCGACCAGCGGGTCGTCGCCCAGCTCATGCGCCGCCTGCGTCAATGCGCGGACGACGAAGGGGTCTGCCACGGCGGGAAATTCCGGCGGGACAAGCTCATAGCTTGCGCCCTCGCCGCGCACGCAGCCGCTTGCGATCACGATGCGCCCCGGCTGCATCCAGGGCTGGACGCCACCGCAGGTGCCGACACGGATGACCGTTGTTGCACCCGCTTCCGCAAGCTCCTCTAAGGCGCTCGCGACGCAGGAACAGCCCATGCCGCTGCTTGTCACGCCGACGGGCGTGCCGTTTGCCGTATGCCCCGTATAGGTGGCAAAGGTGCCGCGATGCGCCGTGAAGGCTGCGTCGCGGAAAAAGCCGGAGATGATCTTACTGCGGTGCGGGTCGCCGGGCAGCAGCACATACGGGGCAGAGCCGCCAAGGGCAAGCCCCGTGCGCGGCAGCAGCCCGTCCGCGCCGCAGGGAATGGAAATTTCGGAAAACCGTTTCATGAAAGCCCTCCTTTGTTTTCTTTTCTTAATATCATATCGGAAACGGGGAAAAAATGCAAGACGGTGCTTGTAAATCCGGCGGGAAAGTGGTAAGATAACCGCAGAATGCATCTGTGCGGAATAGAAAGGAGCAACCAATATGGTACTGAAAATCGAAGGCATGATGTGCGGGCACTGCAAAGCGCGTGTGGAAAAGGCGCTCAAGGCGGTTGCGGGCGTTGAGACGGTTGAAATAAGCTTGGACGACAAGACCGCGACCGTGACGGGAACTGCCGACCCCGCCCTGCTTCGGCAGGCAGTGATTGACGCAGGCTATCAGATCATAGAATGAACCTTGCCTCTGTACAGCGAAAAAGTTGTGCAGAGGCAAACTTTTTTTAAAATTTGTGGATTTTGCCTATGTCATTTCTTTCAAAAAGCTGGTATAATATACTTATGGGGGAAAGGATTACCCAAAGGAAGGGAGTGCGGCAAAGATGTATCAGATCGGTGAAACGGTGCTTTACGGCACGGAGGGTGTCTGCACGATTGCGGAGGTTCGCGAGATGAAGATCGGGCGTGAAAAAGCGTCCTACTATGTATTGCAGCCCGTTCATCGTGAGGGTGCGACGATCTTTGTCCCGCTTGCAAATGAAACGCTGCTTGCGAAAATGCGCCCGCTGCTGTCTGCGGCGGAGATCGACGGGCTGCTCCAATGCGTCCGCAGTGACGAGCCGGTGTGGATCGAGGACGCGACTGTGCGCAAGGAGGAATTCCGCCGTATCCTGACGGCGGGGGATCGAAAAGAACTGCTGGGCATGATCCGCACGCTGTATCTGCACCGCGAGGCGCTGAACGGCAAGGGAAAGCGGCTGCGCACGAACGACGAGCAGATGCTCCGCGACGCGGAAAAGCTGCTCAATGATGAATTTGCGCTGGTTTTGAATATCAAGCCGCGGGAGGTACCGGAATACATCCGTTCGCGGCTCGAGGAAGCGTCATAGGGATTTGACAAAACCTCCGTTTTGCGTTATGATGAAACAAACGCGAAACGGAGGTTTTGATTTATGGAAAAGGTATTTACGGAGCAAGCGCCTGCCGCCATCGGGCCGTACTCACAGGCGGTCAAAACAGGCAACCTGGTCTATACCTCGGGGCAGATCCCCATTGATCCCGCTACGGGCGTGATCGAGGCGCAGGACATCAAGGGACAGACCGAGCAGGTGATGAAAAATCTCGAGGCGGTGTTGAAAGCCGCAGGCTCGTCCTTCGAACGGGCGGTCAAGACGCTCTGCTTTTTGAAAAGCATGGATGATTTTGCTGCCTTCAACGAGGTATATGCCCGCTATTTCACGGGAAAGCCCGCGAGAAGCTGCGTCGCCGTCGCCGCGCTGCCGAAAGGCGCACTGGTCGAGGTTGAGGTCATCGCGGAAACGGATTGACTTATATAAAGCCGACTTGCTCTTTTGCGGTGCAAGCATAAATGCATGCATTGAGAATGAACCCCCTGCGCCCGACTTTGGACGCAGGGGATTTTCATAAGCTTTCGATTGCAGCAGTCAGCGCTTGTACAATCTGCAGGAGCGGCAGACAGGGCGCATTGTCCTTCGCCTGCTCCGGCAGAAAGGGGACGTGGACAAAGCCGACCTGCGTTTGCGTTCCGTCGAAGCAGTGCAGGAGCGTATACAGCACATCGTTACAGACGAAGGTGCCTGCGGAATACGAGAGCGCTGCGGGCAGCCCCGCGTCTTGTATCGCCTTGACCATCGTCCTTACGGGAACCGTGGAGAAATAGGCAGCGGGTGCGTTTTCCACGACGGGAACATTCACCGGCTGGTATCCGGCGTTGTCCGGAATCCTCGCTTCGCGCAGATTGATGGCGACGACCTCCGGTGTTACGGCGCTGCGCCCGCCTGCCTGTCCGATGCAGAGAATCACATCCGGGCGCAGCTCCCTTGCAGCAGTCAGCACTGTCTCCGCTGCCTGCCCGAAGACCGTCGGAATTTGCAGCTTGGTCAGGCGGTACGCACCGACCGCCTCCGGCAGCAGAAGGACTGCCTCCCAAGAGGGATTGACCGTCTCGCCGCCGAAGGGGTCAAAGCCGGTGATCAATAGCCGTTTTGTCGGTTGTGTCATAGACAGTCCGCAGAGAACGGCCTAATACAGATAGCTGTAATCGTTCTTGACGGTGCGGATGAAGCGGGCGATCTCGTCCGGCAGCGCGTTCTCGCCGTCAATGTCATACACGCCCTCGGTGAAGAGACGCACGCGCACCTTGCCGTCGGGCAGGATGCAGAAGCCGAAGTTCTTGGAGTCGTCCATATCCTTCTCCGTCTGGAAGAGGGTGAACTTATCCTTGCACGGCTCGGCGTTGTAGGGGCAGAAGGCGGTGCAGTTGCCGCACTCGTTGCACATCTTATCAATGTGGAGGATCTGCGTTCTGCCGTCCGCCATACGGATGACGACATTCGAACGGTTCGGGCAGACATCGGCACAGTTTTGGCAGACGGTGTTGCAGCTCAGGCAGCGTTCGCCCTCGCACTTGACCTCGTTCACCATGGCGAGAATGCCCTTCTTCGCGACGGCTTCCGCCTCGGTCGGATAGGCGCTGAGCGGGATCGCATATTCATGCTTCTTGCCGATCACGATCTCCGCAAATCTTGCGGCGTCCGCAATGCCTTCCACGACTGTGGCAGGGCCGCGCGTCGCATCGCCGGCGACATAGACGTTTTCAATATTGGTCTTAAAGGCGGGGCGCTTCTTTGCGTTCAGCTCAATGCCGTTCGCTGTGAACAGCGCGTCGTCCACCTGCTCGCCGACGGCGGAAATGACGAGGTCGCAGGGGATCTCCACCGTCTCGCCCGTGGGAACGGGGCTTCTTCTGCCGGAGGCATCCGGCTCGCCGAGCTTCATCTTGTCGCAGATCAGCTTGCCGTCTCTCTGGGCGACGGGCGCGACCAGCTCCAGGAACTCCACGCCGTCCGCGATCGCCAGTTCGAGTTCTTCCGCGTCGGCGGGCATATACTGCTTCGTACGGCGGTAGACCAGCGTCGAGGACTTTGCGCCCGCGCGCTTGGCGACTCTCGCCGCGTCCATGGCGGTGTTGCCGCCGCCGACAACGGCGACATGACCCAGCTCGCCGCCCTTGCCTGCCTTCATCTCCTGCATCCAGCCGATAACGCCGCGCACATTGCCCTCAATGTCCAGCTTGCCGGGCTTCCACGCACCGACGGCGTAGAGGATGTGGGTGTAGCCGTGCTTTTTCAGCACCTCGACCGAGGGCGCCTCCGCGTTCAGGCGAACCTCTGCGCCGTAGGCGAGCATGAGGTCGATGTCGCGGTCAATGGCGGCGCTGCTGATGCGGAATTCGGGAATGACATGACGGACGATGCCGCCGAGCTTGCCCGTACGTTCAAACAGCGTGCAGGGAACGCCGGCTCTGCCGAGGAAGTAGGCTGCGGCGATACCCGTCGGGCCGCCGCCGATGATCGCGGCTTTCTTGCCCTCGACGCGGGCGGGCTTTTGGATCGAAGCCATCAGCGCGTCAATGCCCTTTTCGGCGGCAAGCAGCTTGGTCGAGCGGATCTGCACGGCTTCGTCATAGAAGTTGCGGCTGCACTTGCCCATGCAGCGGTGGGCGCAGATCGTGCCGGTGATGAAGGGCAGGGCGTTCTTCTCGGTGATGAGCTTCAGCGCGTCGTTGTAAAGCCCCTTGCGGCACAGCTCGATGTATTCGGGAATATCCTGTTCAATGGGGCAGCCGCCCTTGCAGGGGGCGATATAGCAATCCATCCAGGGCACACGGTCGGCATTCTTGCGGGAGGGCAGCGGCTTGATGGGCTTGACATGGTGATAATCGGTGCGGCAGTCCAGCGACAGCTTTGCGATCGCGTCGGTGTCCGTGCCGTCAAATGCCTTAAACTCCATGCCCTCGACCTTCTTCGCCATCTGGGTCAGACGGTTGTAGCCGCCGGGCTTCAAAATGGTCGTGGCGACGGTGATGGGCCAAATGCCTGCGGCAAAGAGCTTGTCGCAGTTGAAGTATTCCGCGCCGCCTGCGAAGGAGATCTTCATCTTTCCGCCGAACTGCGCCGAAATACGGCGGCACATCTCAATGGTCAGCGGGAACAGAGCACGGCCGGACATATACATCTCATTGTTCGGCAGCTCGCCGCGGGTGGTGTCGACGGGGAAGGTGTTCGAGAGCTTCAGACCGAATTCCAGACCGTTTTCGTCCGCAAGGGCTTGCAGACGCTCGAACATCGGCACGGCATCCTTCCACTGCAGATCCTCGTTGAAATGATGGTCATCAAAGACAATGTAGTCATAGCCCATGGAGTCGAGAATGCTGCGGGCGTCATGGTAGCCGAGGATGGTCGGGTTGCACTTGACAAAGGTGTTGACCTTCTTCTCGGTGATGAGGTAAGAGGCAATGCGCTCGATCTCGTCGGGCGGGCAGCCGTGGAGGGTCGAGAGCGTAATGGAGCGGGAGACCTGCGGGGAGATATTCGCGATGAACTCCGCCTCCTCGGGGAACAGCTCGGTCAGGACGGTTTTGCACTCGGCAAAGATGGGCGCACGGGTCGCGTCCTTCATGGACTCGATGTAGTTGTCCACCTTTTCGCCCTTGATGCCCTCTAAGTCGTAGCCGACGGACATATTGAACACGAAGCCGTCGGGATCGCCGTAACCCCAGACCTTCGCCATGACCTTGAGGGCGCACCACGCCTTGATGTACTCATTGAGCGCCTGCCCGACCTCCAATTCGGTGGACCACTCCTGATTGTAGCCCTCGTCGTCCGCCAAAATGCAGGGGCGCGGGACACAGGCGGCAAGCTCCTCGCCGTCCATCTTCTGCACGGTCTTGACCTCAAAGAAGCGGGCGCCCGCGACATAGGAGGCGATGATGTTCTGCGCCAACTGGCTGTTGGGGCCTGCGGCGGGACCGAAGGGCGTCTCGATCTTCTCGCCGAAGATGGGCAGCGTCTTTGCGGGATCGGCTTTATATTCTGTGTGGATGCCGAAGACCGTGCCGCTGTTCTTGCGCTCGGTGATGACCCAGCGCATTAAGTCCTTAAAGGGAATCGGATACATTCTTTCAGACATGGTAGTTCCTCCTTAGTAGGTTTCGTTGTTGAGTGCGCTCCAGAGCTTCTTGGCTTCCTCCAAGATGTGGGCGTTGACGGCTTCCTCGTCGATGCCGACCAGCTCGCGGTCCTTCATCAGAAGCTTGCCGTTGCCGATGGTGGTCTGGCACTGTCTGCCCGTCATGCCGAAGATCATGTGACCGTCGATGTTCGCGTCGGAGAACGGGGTATAGGGCTTGTAGTCCATGACGATGACATCCGCCGCCGCGCCTGCCTCAAGCACGCCGAGCTTCGTGTCAAAGTAGCGCTCGCCGATCCTGGCGTTGTTCTTGAAGAGCATGTCCGTGACCTCACACCAGCCGACATTCGGCAGGCAGGCGTTCTGACGCTGCGCGCACAGGGCGACCTTGAGGGATTCGAGCATGTCGTTCGTGTAAGCATCCGTGCCCATGCCGAGGAGGATGCCCGCCTTATACAGCGGCAGGACGGGGCAGGTGCCGACGGCGTTGCCCATGTTGGACTCGGGGTTGTTGACGACCATCGTGTCGGTGTTCTTGATGATCTCGATCTCGGCGGAGTTGACATGGATGCAGTGACCGAGAATGGTTTTCGGGCCGAGAATGCCGTGATCCATCAGGCGCTGCACGGGACGGCGGCCGTAATTTTGCAGGGAGTCGTAGACGTCGTTCATGCCCTCGGAGACATGGATGTGATAGCCGGTTCTGCCGTTGTTGGCCTCGACCATGCGGTCAAAGGTCTTGTCCGAGATGGTGAACAGGGCGTGACCGCCGAACATGGCGGCGAGCATCGGATCCTTTTCCTTCTCGCAGTAGGTGATGAAGTCGGCGTTTTCCTTGACGGCTTGCAGCGACTTCTCCTCGCCGTCGCGGTCAGAGACCTCGTAGCACAGGCAGGAGCGGATGCCGAACTGCTTTGCCGATTCCGCGATCTGGAACAGGCTGCCGGGGATCTCACAGAAGGAGGCGTGATGGTCGAAAATCGTTGTGACGCCCTGCTTGATGCAGTCGATGTACAGCGCGTCGGCGGAGGCCTTCGTCCCCTTGAGGGTCAGCTTGCGGTCGATCGCCCACCATGTGCCGTCGAGCACCTCATAGAAATTGGTGGGATTGTTGCCCTTGATGGAAAGCCCGCGGGCAAGTGCGGAATAGATGTGGGTGTGGGCGTTGATGAAGGCGGGCATGATGACGCCGCCCTTTGCGTCGATGAACTCGGCTTCAGGGTACTTTGCCCGCAGCTCTGCGGTCGTGCCGACCTCTTTGATCTTTGTGCCGTCGATCACAACGCCGCCGTCGGGCAGATAGGGAAGCGTCTGCGAGCGGGTGATGAGCTTACCGTTGGCGAGAATGTACATAGTGTTTACCTCCTATGAAAGATTTCGAAAAAACAAAAATGGGGATGCGAACCCAAGGTTCAACATCTCCACTCAAGCAAACCTGAGTGATAGTCGGAAGCCCGTGCGCGAAGCACTTCGTTACAGCTATCAGTCTTCAATTTACAATATTATTATATCGGATTTTTCCCGAAATTGCAACGGCTTTTTCCTTGCTGATTTTTACAAATCTTTCGACTCGATTTTGAGCATTTTGCACGGAAAACCTTTACAATTCCGGTTCAACTGTGTAAAATATGCGTAGTGGAGGCTATCAGCCGCCCGCGAATTACGAAAGTGCTTACACGCGGGCGGATAATATCCGCCCCTACGATATGGAATTCGTCTGCTTTCGTAGCTGCCCGCCTGTGAAATCTTCAAATAACGGAGGCTTATTGTTATGGAACGACCGACACGGAAACCCAACCATCTGCCGGAATATGACTACAGCCAAAACGGTGCGTATTTCGTGACGATCTGCACCGGGGACAAGCAGAACCTTTTTTGGAACACCGTAGGGGCGGATATTATCCGCCAGCAAATGGAGGATGAAGAGTTCGTGCTACACTTGCCGCTTTCCGAATACGGGCGCATCGCAGAGCAGGGGATTCTGAATATTCCGCAATGTTATCCGTCTGTAACAGTTGAAAAATACTGCATTATGCCGAACCATATTCATATGATTTTAAGCTTTTCCCACGACTGCGGGCGGCTGATAGCTGCGCAGCCGTTGGCGACGAAGGAGCCTTACGGATGCGGCGTGCCCCTTGCGGGTGCCGCCCCTACACTGTCAAGGGTAGTTGGGCAGATGAAACGGTGGGTTTCCAAACAAATCGGCGCGGGAATATGGCAGAAAAGCTACTATGAACGAGTGATTCGAAACGGAACGGAATATGAGGAGATTTGGCAATATATCCAGGAGAATCCTTTGAAATACTTACTGAAAGAGGAAACAATATGACAGAAGTATCTATTGTGCGCTGCGCGGAATACTCGCAGGAGGAATGTACGCGGGCGCTGACAGAGGTATTGGAGCCGCTGGGCGGTCTTGATTGGGTGCAGCCCGGGATGAAGATCGTCATTAAGGCGAATCTCGTCTCCGCGATGAAGCCGGAAAAGGCGGCGACGACCCACCCGACTTTGCTGACCGCGCTGACAAGACTGCTAGTTGCGCGCGGCGCGTCGGTGGTGATCGGGGACAGTCCCGGAGGACTGTATAACGCAGCGTTTTTGAACCGCGTCTATGCCGCCACGGGGATGCACGAGGCGGAGGAGGCGGGCGCGGTGTTGAACCGTGATTTTTCGCAGAACAACGCCGATTTCCCCGAGGCGCACATCGCGAAGCACTTTACCTATACCGCCTATTTGGACGGTGCGGACGCGATCATCAGCTTTTGCAAGTTAAAAAGCCACGGCATGATGTCCCTCTCCGCCGCGACAAAGAATCTGTTCGGTGTCATTCCGGGGACGATGAAGCCCGAATACCATTTCCGCTATCCCGACCCGATGGATTTTGCGGGGATGATCGTTGACCTCAACAGCTATTTCAAGCCGCGCCTGTTTTTGGTGGACGCGGTGGAGACGATGGAGGGCAACGGACCCACCGCGGGTACGCCGCGCTACATGGGCGCGCTTTTGGCGGGAACGGACTGCCA
>CAMAEX010000034.1:0-12011 GCA_945832065.1 uncultured Clostridia bacterium
AGAGACTAACGAAAAGCAAAATTACATAAACAGAATTGTTTAGTCCTCGTCGAGAATCGGTAAAAAATCGTGTAATTCCGGAAAAGCGTATCATAATAAAACAGAGAGCCGGCGCGCCAAAAGCTGTTTTTGGCGCGCCGGCTGTTTCATTCGGTTGTGCTTAAGCGGTGGGCTGGTTGGCATCCTCGATGATCTTGACAAACTTGGAGGGAACCAGAGATGCGCCGCCGATCAGACCGCCGTCGATATCCGGCTGCGCCAAAAGCTCGTAGGCGTTCTTTTCGTTCATGGAGCCGCCGTAAAGGATGGTGGTCGCGCGGGCGTTCTTCGAGCCGAAGAGCTTGCGCACGACAACGCGGATGAGCTGGCAAACCTCCTCCGCCTGCTCCGGCGTGGCGGTTCTGCCCGTGCCGATCGCCCAAATCGGCTCATAGGCAATAACGATCTTGCGGCTCTTTTCCTCAGGGATCCCCGCAAGCGCCAGCTTGATCTGCATGGTGATCCATTCCTCGGTGATACCGCTCTCACGCTGCTCCAGGCTCTCGCCGCAGCAGACGATGGGGATCAGACCAGCGTCCAGAACGGTCTTGACCTTCGCGTTGACCTCCGCGTCCGTCTCGCCCATGGCGCGGCGCTCGGAGTGGCCGATAATGACATATTTGCAGCCTGCGTCGGTCAGCATGGCGGTGGAGATCTCGCCGGTGTATGCGCCGGAGGGATTGGCGTTGCAGTTTTCCGCGCCGATACCGACTCTTGTCTCGCGCATGGCGCGGACAGCGGCGGGGATGCACACGGCGGGAACGCACAGGGCGATATCGCACCAGCGGCCCTTCGGCAGCAGCGCCTTCAGCTCGGTCATAAACGCCTTGGTCTCCGTGGGGGTCTTATTCATCTTCCAGTTACCCGCGATCAGGGTCTTGCGGTATTTTCTGTTCATGGTCGTTCTCCTTCAATTTTACTTGTCTTGCAGACAGGCGATGCCGGGCAGCTCCAAGCCCTCGAGGAACTCAAGGCTTGCGCCGCCGCCGGTGGAAATGTGGGTGATCTTGTCCGCGAAGCCGAGCTGCTCGCAGGCAGCCGCGCTGTCGCCGCCGCCGACGATGGTCACGGCGTCGGAATCGGCAAGTGCCTGCGCCACGGCGATGGTGCCTGCGGCGAGGGTCGGGTTCTCAAACACGCCCATAGGCCCGTTCCAAACGACGGTCTTTGCGGACTTCACCGCGTCTGCAAACAGGGCGCGGGTCGCCTCGCCGATGTCCAGACCTTCCATATCGTCGGGAATGGCATCCGCAGCGACGGTCTTGACCTCGATCGGTCCGTCAATGGGATTCGGGAACCCGGCGGCAACAACGGTGTCGATCGGGAGCAGGAGCTTAACGCCCTTCTCCTCTGCCTTCTTCATCATGTCGCGGCAGTAATCGATCTTCTCGCTGTCAAGCAGAGACTTGCCCACGGAATAGCCCTTCGCGGCGAGGAAGGTATAAGCCATGCCGCCGCCGATGATGAGGGTATCGACCTTTTCCAGAAGATTATTGATGACATTGAGCTTGTCGGAGACCTTCGCGCCGCCGAGGATGGCGACGAACGGACGGGTCGGATCGGCAAGCGCCTTGCCCATGATGGAGACTTCCTTCTCCACCAGGTAGCCGCAAACGGCAGGCAGGTAGTCTGCCACGCCTGCGGTGGAGGAGTGGGCGCGGTGGGCGGTGCCGAAGGCATCGTTGACAAAAATGTCTGCCATGGAGGCGAGCTCCTTGGACAGCTCGGGGTCGTTCTTCGTCTCGCCCTTCATGTAGCGGACATTCTCCAGCAGCATGACCTCGCCGTCCTTGAGGGAGGCGGCCTTCGCCTTGGCGTCCTCGCCGACGACATCGGCGGCCATGATGACGGTCTGACCCAGCAGCTCGCTCAGACGATCCGCGACGATCTTCAGAGACAGTTCGGGCTTCCACTCGCCCTTCGGCTTGCCCATGTGGGAGCAAAGAATGACGCGGGCGCCGTGCTTGACGAGATATTCAATGGTGGGCAGAGCGGCGACGATACGCTTATCGCTGGTGATCTTGCCTTCCTTGGTGGGAACGTTAAAATCACAGCGGCACAGAACGCGCTTTCCCTGCACATCAATGGATTCTACGGACTTCTTGTTGTAGTTCATGGTGTACCTCCTAATAATAAATGCGGTTGCATGGTTTAACATAAGATATTAAGTGAATGGTGAATTGCGTGAATACCTGTTCACTATTTGCTGTCTTTCATCTTCCCATAGTCCTTCAAATGGGGGAAGTCTGATTGGCGCAGGGCTTCGAAGACGCCGACGGCGACGGAATTGCTCAGGTTCAGGCTCCGCGCCTCCTCCCGCATCGGAATGCGGACGCAGCTTTCATAATGGGCGTTTAAGAACTCCTCGGGCAGCCCCTTCGTCTCTCGGCCGAAGAACAGATAGCAGCCGTCTGCATAATCCGCCTCGGCATAGGAACGCGGCGCTTTTGTGGAAAACAGGCGCATTTGGCGCACCTCGTTTTTTCCAAAAAAATCGTCGAGACTTTCGTAGACGCGGACATCCACCAAATGCCAATAGTCTAAGCCCGCGCGTTTGACGGCGGACGCAGAGATATCAAAGCCCAGCGGCTTGATCAGATGTAAGACAGAGCCGGTGGCGGCGCAGGTGCGGGCGATATTGCCCGTGTTCTGCGGGATCTCCGGCGCGACAAGGACGACATTCAGCATGATTTTTGATCCTCTGCGGGGCGCGGAGTTTTTGGCGCTTGCGAACGCCCCCAAATGCTACGAGCTATATTCTATGACAAACTGATCCAAAATTCAACCGTTTTTCTGCAAATTTCAAAAATTTTTCATACATTTCAGAGCTAAAAAAACGATGGTTGCGTTTTGCGGGAAAATGCGTTATACTAAGCAAAATATGATTGTATGAAGAAGCGTCTTCAGGGCGCTCTTGTGTCATTGCGAGACCGGTGCGCACACTACCCGCAGGGGGTACGCCGCATCCGTAACGCTCGTTCCTCGCGGACGGCTGCGCAGTGGTCGTGGCAATCTCCGGTTGCAGGTTTGTACGCATTTGATAGTTCCTGCACCGGCGCGCCGGGGTCGTCGCGCCCTACGGCGAAAGTGCGTTCCTCGGGTCGTAGGGCACGACCACCGGGCGTGCCGTGTCGTGCAAGCGACAGACGGTACAGACGAACAGGCTTGTATGCAGTGGGGAGTTCCTGCACCGGCTTAGGACATGTCCCCGCCCTACAAAAGGTTTTTCGATTTTAAGGAGGTCTTTTCATGCCCCTGCGGGAGCGAGCAAAGAAGGCGCTGCGGCTGTTTTTGATCTTTCTCAAGATCGGCGCGTTTACCTTCGGCGGCGGCTATGCCATGATCCCGCTGATCGAATATGAGACGGCGGAAAAACGCAGGCTGATCGAAAAAGAGGAAATTACCGACATTGTCGCCATTGCCGAGTCCACTCCCGGACCGATTGCCGTCAACTCCGCTACCTTCGTGGGCTATCGCACGGCGGGCTTCCTCGGCGCCTTTGCTGCGACGGCGGGCGTGGTGCTGCCCTCCTTTCTCATTATCCTGCTGATCGGCTTTTTTCTGCGCCGTGTGATGGAGTATCGCGTCGTACAGTATGCCTTTTTCGGCATCCGTGCGGGCGTGCTGGCGCTGATCGTCAAGGCGGTCGTCTCATTTTGGAAACGCGCAGAGCACAACGGCTTCTCGTGGTGCATGATGGCCGCGGCGTTTTTATGGTCTGCGATCCTCGGCTGGAGCGCCATCGCACTGATCGCCTTATGCGGTCTGACCGGCTTTGTTTACTGCCTTGTGCAGCGGAAGCGGGGGATGATGCCGTGATGCTTCTGCTCGAGCTGTTCTATACCTTTTTTAAAATCGGTCTGTTTACCTTCGGCGGCGGCTACGCGATGCTGCCGCTCATCCGGGAGGAAGTCGTCGCCCACGGCTGGCTGACGATGGAGGGGCTGGTCGATTTTGTTGCCGTCAGCGAATCCACGCCGGGACCGTTTGCCGTCAACATCGCAACCTATGTCGGCGCGGAGACAGCGGGCATCCTCGGTGCGCTTGCTGCGACTGCGGGGGTCGTGCTGCCCTCGTTTCTCATCATTTTAATTGTCGCAAAATTTTATGTGAAATTCAAAACCAGCCGCGCGGTCAGCGGTGTGATGTACGGCTTGCGTCCGGCGGTCGTCGGACTGATGGCGTCCGCTCTGTGGGGGATGCTCCCGACGGTGTTTTTCCACAGCGGGACGGTTTCATGGCGTGCGATCATCCAACCCGAATTCTTGTGTACCGCCGGGATCTTTGCCGCTGCCGTGGCCGCGGCAATGAAAAAGGTCAGCCCGATTTTGATTATTCTCGGCTCCGCAGCACTTGGTATCATCTGCGGACTGCTCTTTTTCTGAAGTCAGCGGTTTGACGAAGGGTGAGATAATGTAGGGCGGTGACATGTCCCCGCCAACCGCGCAAGGGGCAGACAAGCAAATCAGTATGCAGTCGGTAGTTCCTGCAAGAGGGCGGCTGATAGCCGCCCCTACAGCGCGACTTCCGCATGTTCTCGTAGGGGCGGCTATCAGCCGCCCGCCGGTATGTAGAAACAAGCTTATACGCAGCCGGTAGTTCCTGCACCGGCTTGGGACGTGTCCCCGCCCTACAGAGCTTCATTGCTTTTGCCATCAAAAGAAACCCGCCGCTTTTTGCGGAGGGTTGGAGGATTTTTATGAAAAAGAGAAAGCTTCGTCTATCACCGGCGCGGTTGATCGCGCTGGGGTTCTTCGTTGTGATTTTGATCGGTGCGCTGCTTTTGACGCTGCCCTTTGCGTCGAAGGACGGCGCGGCGAGCTTCCTGGACGCGCTGTTTACCTCGACGAGCGCCACCTGCGTGACGGGCTTGGTCGTGCGAGATACCTTCACCGGCTGGACGACCTTCGGGCAGATCGTGATCCTCTGCCTGATCCAGCTCGGCGGCCTTGGCTTCATGACCGTGATCACGCTGATCTCCTTTGCCCTCGGCAAGCGGCTGGGACTGTATGACCGCAAGGTGCTGATGCAGTCGGCGGGCAACATCTCCCTCTCCGGCGTCGGCGGACTCATCCGAAGGATCGTGCCCTTCACCTTTGTCTTTGAACTGCTGGGCGCGGTGCTGCTCGCGATCCGCTTTGTGCCGGACTTCGGCTGGCTGCGCGGGATCTATTTCTCTGTCTTCCACTCCGTCTCTGCCTTCTGCAACGCGGGCTTTGACCTGATGGGAGCCAACACGCCCTATTCGTCGATGACGGCGTATGTAAACGATCCTGTTGTGAACCTGACGCTCTGCGCGCTGATCGTTGTCGGCGGGCTGGGCTTCCTCGTCTGGCGCGACATGGCAAAAAATAAGTGGCGCTGGTCGAAATATCAACTGCATACCAAGCTGGTGCTGTTTACCACGGGCGTGTTGATCCTCGGCGGCTGGATCCTGTTTTTTGTGTTTGAGCGCGGTGCTTCCATGGCGGGCATGTCCATTCCGCGGCGCGTGCTTGCCTCACTGTTCCAGTCGATCACGCCGCGCACGGCGGGCTTTAATACGGTGGATATGGCGGCGTTGAGCGAATCGGGCAATCTGCTCACCAATGTGTTCATGCTCATCGGCGGCAGCCCCGGCTCCACGGCGGGCGGCATTAAGACCACCACCGTTGCGGTGCTGGCATTGAGCGCAATCGCCTCCGCACGCGGACGCACCCGCGTCAACGCCTTCCGCTACAGCATCGACCGCGACACCCTGCGGCAGGCGTGCTCGATCCTGATGATCTACCTGTCTATGGCGATCGTAGCGATCCTTGCGATTTGCGCGCTTGAACCGATTACCCTTCCGCAGGCGATGTTTGAGGTCAATTCCGCCATTGCTACGGTCGGACTGTCGATGGGCATCACCGCAAGCCTTGGCATTGCAAGCCGCATTATCCTTATTTTATTAATGTACGCCGGACGTATCGGCGGGCTGACCTTCGTGCTGCTCTTCTCGGAGCGACGCACCGAGCCGCCCGTAGATCGCCCGAACGGGAAAATATTGATCGGTTAAACAGGAGGATAAAATATGAAATCCGTTTTGATCATCGGCATGGGCCGTATGGGGCGGCACCTTGCGAAGAGAATGCACCAGCTCGGCAACGATGTGATGATCGTGGACAACAATCCCGCGATCATTGAGTCACTCAGCGACCGCTTTACCGATTCGAGCATTTGCGACTGCACGAACGAATCTGTGATCGAATCCCTCGGCGTGGATAATTTCGATGTCTGCTTTGTCACCATCGGCGAGGATTTTCAGGCTTCGCTGGTCATCACGAGCCTGCTCAAGAAGCACGGTGCCCGCCGCATAGTTGCCAAGACCAATCAGGATATTCAGGCGGAGCTGCTGCGCATCATCGGCGCGGATGAGATCGTCTATCCCGAGGTGGACATCGCGGAAAAGCTCGCTGTACGCTATAACGCCAAGAATATCTTTGATTTCGTCCCCCTGACGGATGAATACTCCATCTATGAGCTGCCGATCCTTCCGGCGTGGGCAGGGCATACGCTGGTCGAGCTGAACATTCGCCGCAAATATCAGATCAATATCATTGCCGTAAAAAACGGCATGAACCTCGATGCCAACCTCGGCGCGGACTATCGTTTTCGCCAGAACGATCACATTATCGTGATCGGCAGATCCAATGAGGTGTTTAAGCTTGCCTCTAAGGCGTAATCACAGAACCACTCCGACATTTTTCGGATTTTTGCTTGCGTAAGCTGCCGAAAGGTGGTATAATAGTCCAACTCTTTATTTTTTTACGGTGGTTTTATTATGAAGATAAAGAAACTCGTCGACCGCACGCTGGTGCTGTATTTGATCATCGGGGTGCTGAATTTCCTCGTCTGCACCGCGCTGATGTTCTTTCTGTTTAATGTCTGCGGTTTCAGCGAGCATATTGCACCGCTGGTCAACTACGGCTTGGGCAGCCTGATTTGGTATCTAGCGTGCAGATATGTCCTGTTTCCGACGCAACGGACGACCCTGCGGCAGCTGGTCCGCTTCGCACTCGATGTGCTTGTATGCTACCTGCTCTCTTATTATATTATCGCGCCGCTGCTTTCAAACGTGCTGCTGCGCTCGCAGGGCGTGCGGGACTTTTTCTCCTTCGGCGGCGATTCGGTGGATATGATCTCCGGCAACTGCGAGATGACCATCGGCGCGTTTACCTATGCGCTGCTGAACTATTTCGGACAGCGTTATTTCGTCTTCAGCGACCGCTTTGAGCATGCGAAAAAAAGCGGAGAGGCATAAAGCGGCGCCCGCATGAAAGCATGACAGGTTTTGCGGATCGGGCAGCTCCTCCCGCGGCATCCGGCAAGGATCGCGGGAAATCATAGGGTGCTTTTTCTTGCTGCCTGCCTTTTCCCGTCCTTCTCCCACTTACCTCCCTCGGCAGAGGGAGGTTTTTGTCACCCTATGTGCATTATTTTATCTGATTTCCAATGCAAAACCAGTGATTTTACATAAAATACGGTGAAAAAAGTTTGATTTTTCAATTTTCTAAAATCGCGTCCGTGAAAACAGAGAAAAGTACCTTGCCATCCTTGCAGAATGCGGGAAAAATTGATAGAATAAAAAGACCAAAGTGGGTTCTATGCCCGTTATTTTGGAATTAGAAGGAGGACAAACAATGAAACACGCATTTAAGAAGACTTTGGCGATGCTTTTAGTTCTCGCCATGGTCATCGGCGTCATCCCCTCTGTGTTCGCGGCGAAGGTCGCCCCGTTCACCGATGTGGACGATTCCGACTGGTTTGCGCCGTTCGTCAAGTATGTCTACGAGCATGACCCGCAGCTGATGAACGGTACATCTGCAACAACCTTTGACCCGGAAGGCACCTGCACCCGTGCAATGGCTGCCGTGGTTCTCTACCGTCTGGCTGACCCCGTGATCCCGTCGGTCAAGCCGTCTACCTTCATTGATCTGAAGGAAGATTGGTACAAGAACGGCATCGCATGGGCACAGCAGAAGGGCATTGTAAACGGTGTCGGCGATAACCGCTTTGACCCGGACGGTCTGGTAACGCGTGAGCAGCTCGTTACCATGCTGTGGCGCTATGCCGGCAGCCCGAAGGTCGAGGGCGATTTCCTGAAGGGCTTCCCCGATGCAAATCAGGTTGCCGCTTATGCGAAGGATGCCTTTAACTGGGCAATTTCCCTGAAGATCATCGCCGGCTCCGACGGCAAGCTCCTGCCGCAGGACAATGCGACCCGTTCCCAATTCGCGAAGATCATCTCCGTGTTCGACGAGGCGACCAAGCCCTGCGACGAGCACGCTTGGGATGAGGGCAAGGTTACCAAGGAACCCACCTGCACCGAGGAAGGCGAGATCGTCTATACCTGCGAGCGCTGCGGTGAGACCAAGACCGAGACCCTTCCCGCGACCGGTCACAACTATGTCAACGGCGTCTGCACCGGCTGCGGCGACAAGCTCGCGGAGAAGGACGAGATCGTTATCTACTACACCAACGACGTCCACACCTACATCGACGGCGCACTGTCCTATGACAACATCGCCGACCTGAAGGCGCAGACCGCTTCTGTCGCTGCCGGTGTTCTCCTGCTCGACGCGGGCGACCATGTGCAGGGCACGGCTTACGGCTCTATGGACAAGGGCAAGACCATCATCGAGCTGATGAACGCGGCGGACTATGACGCTGCGACCCTCGGCAACCATGAGTTCGACTACGGCATGGACCGTGCGCTCGAACTGATCGAGATGGCAGATTACCCCTATCTGTCCGCAAACTTCTATCATGAGAAGGATGGCGTCCCGGGCGAGAGCGTCCTCGACTCCTATAAGATTTTTGAAGTCGGCGGCAAGAAGATTGCAGTCGTCGGCATCACCACGCCGGAATCCTTCACCAAGTCCACCCCGAAGTACTTCCAGGATGAAAACGGCAACTACATCTACGGCATCGCGGGCGGCACCGACGGCGCTGCGCTGTACGCTTCCGTGCAGGCCGCGGTTGACGCAGCGAAGAAGAACGGCGCAGACTATGTCATCGCCCTCGGACACTGCGGCGACGATCCCGCCAGCAAGCCCTGGACGAGTGAGGAAGTCATTGCCAACACCACCGGCATTGACGCGTTCATCGACGGTCACTCCCACAGCACCAACCCCATGACCGAAGTTAAGGCGAAGGACGGCAAGACCGTCGTTCTGACCCAGACCGGCAGCTACTTCGGCGCGATCGGCAGAATGAGCATTACGAAGGACGGCATCAAGTCCGAGCTGATCGAGGCTTACAACGGCTCCGACAAGGATGTCGCAGCGATCAAGAACGCATGGATCGCGGAGATCGACACCAAGCTCGGCGAGGTCATCGGTCACACTGCCCTCACCTTCGACAACTACGATAAGGACGGCAACCGTTTGGTCCGCAAGCAGGAGACCAACACCGGCGACTTCGCGGCTGATGCGCTGTACTATCTGTTCGACAACATGGATCTGGATGTCGACCTTGCCATCATGAACGGCGGCGGCGTCCGCAACAAGGCTGTCACCGGCGACATCTCCTACAAGACCTGCAAGAGCATCCACACCTTCGGCAACGTCGCCTGCCTGATTACCGTCACCGGTCAGCAGATCCTCGACGCGCTCGAGTGGGGCGCTCGTGACGTCGGCACCGCAGAGTGCGGCGGCTTCCTCCAGGTCTCCGGCGTGAGCTACGAGATCCATTCCTACATCCCCAGCACCGTCCAGAAGGACGACAAGGGCGTTTGGACTGCGGGCCCGACGGGCGAATACCGCGTCAAGAACGTCAAGATCGGCGGCGAACCGCTCGACCGGACCAAGACCTACAACATGGCGGGCTACAACTACACGCTGCGTGACTGCGGCGACGGCTTCGCAATGTTCAAGGGCGCTGTCAATGTCCTCGACTATGTCATGGAAGACTACATGGTTCTCGCGAACTATGTCAAGTCCTTCCCGGAAAAGGACGGCAAGCATGAGATCGAAGCGCAGAACAGCGTCCTCGACGCGAACTACGCTGAGGTCACCGGCGAAGGCAGGATCACCGTCGTTACCGAGAAGGCGGATGAGGATGAAGCGCTGATTACCGAGGTTGTTGACATTGAAAAGTACGGCAACTTGGACCTCAAGGTAACCGGCAGCGAGCTGCTCGCTTACGGCTTGGCTTACGGCGATATCATTACGGTGGAAGTGAACGGAAAAACCTATGATATGCCCGTCGGCACGAACTATTCCGATGTGGATAACGGACTGCCGATCTGCCGCGTTGTCATTGACGAAGAGAGCGGCAAGGATTATGTCGTCCTCGCCATCAACATGGGCGATCTTGCGACAACCGCCGGCATTGCCACAAAGACGAAGATTGAAGAGGATCCCGGCTACCGTTGGGATTACAACGAAGGCGTTACGGTTCCCGTCGTGGTCAAGATCACCCTGAAGGAAGCGGGCGGCTACTATGATGAGTGGCTGATGCACCAGCTTACCCGGACGAATGTACGCGAGGACTATCCCGATCTCAGCGACGCTGAGTTCGCAAACTTCCGCGTCATCGCCACGCAGGGCATGGGCAAGAATATCCTCTACCGTTCCTCCTCGCCGGTCAACCCCGAGCTGGGACGCAATACCTATGCGGACGAGGCAATGCGTGAAGCGGGCGTCAAGACCGTGATGAACCTTGCCGATACCGAAGCGGGTATGAAGGCATACGAGGGCTATGAGGATAGCTATTACGCCACCGCGAAGGTCATTCCGCTGAACCTGGGTGTGGACTTCACTGCACCGGAATTCAAGGCAGGTCTGAAGGAGGGCTTCCTCTTCATCGCGTCCAACGAAGGACCGTATCTCATCCACTGCAACGAGGGTAAGGATCGAGCGGGCTTTGTCTCGGCGCTGCTGGAATGCCTGATGGGCGCAACGGCGGACGAGGTCATTGCGGATTACATGGTTACCTATTATAACTATTACGGCGTGAAGCCCGATACCGAACAGTATCAGGCAATCGCAAAGAGCAATATCATGAAGTCTCTTGCAACTGCGTTTGATATTGCGGACATCACCGCGGAGGATGTCGATCTGGCTGCCGAGGCGGAGGCGTTCCTGAAGGAAGAGGTCGGCATGACCGAGGAAGAGATTGCAGCGCTCAAGGCAAGCCTCGGAAAGTCCTATAGCACCGAGGAACCCTTCGAAAACAAGTTTACCGATGTCGAGGAAGACGCATGGTATTATGAGTATGTCATGAAGATGGCGGCAAAGGGCGTTATCATCGGCATGACCGAGACGACTTTTGAGCCGGAGAGCAACCTGACGCGCGGTCAGATGGTCGTCATGCTCTACCGCGTTGCGGGCGAGCCGGAGGTCGAGGGCTACAGCACCTTCACCGATGTCCCCAAGGATGAGTACTACGCAAAGGCAGTTGCGTGGGCGCAGAAGGAAGGCGTTGTCAACGGCACCTCGGAGAAGACCTTCGAGCCGGAAGAAAATGTGACCCGTGAGCAGATGATCACGATGTTCCACCGCATCGAAGAGAAGGAAGCGGGCAAGGGCGATCTGAGCAAGTTCAAGGATGCCGATAAGGTTTCTGCGTATGCCGTTGAAGCGATGAAGTGGGCGATCGGCAAGGAGATCATCAACGGCACCACCTTCGAAGGCGACAAGAACCTCTATCTTGACCCGCAGGGCTTGGCCACCCGCGCACAGGCGGCAAAGGTATTCTGCATTTGGATGGAGCTTTATGTCGCTGAATAACGAAACAAAGACAGAACCTTAGAATAAACACGGATCCCCTCTCCGGTTGCGGAGAGGGGATTCGTATTGGTGATTGGTATAAAATGAATATATTTTATCGCTTTTCGTAATTTATGTCGATATTTTCAAAATGAAATGATGCTGTAGGATAAAACCAATGTGCAGGTATGCCGCAAAAAAAGGGAAGAAGCGGCGCTGTCTCCGAAAGGTCATGGAAAA
>CAMAEX010000035.1:0-11809 GCA_945832065.1 uncultured Clostridia bacterium
CCGGCTTTTTGACCTCGCCGTAGGACCAATCGCGAATCATTTCCGGCGAAGCAATACCGATTTTGATCGCACTGAAAGTCTTATTGCTCATCGTATTACTCCTCCTTTATTCTTCATCGTCATCCGCGTCGGAATCGTCAAGGGCGAATTCCTCGGAAAAATCGTCTTCATCATCGTCCGCTTCGTCGTCATCATCTAACCCGATGATCTGGGAGAGAGCGGATACATCGCTGTCTAAGCTGTCGGGATCAATGGCATAGCCCGAGGAGAGGACTTCACTCTCGTCAGTCACGAAGCTCTCGTTGCCGGCGGTGTAGACGGTATCATCTTCATCGTCGTCCTCACGCAGCTCGATTTCTTCGCCCTGATCGTTCAACACGCGGACATCGAGGCAGAGGGATTGCAGCTCCTTGACCAGAACCTTGAAGGACTCCGGCACGCCGGGCTTCGGGACATTGTGACCCTTGACAATCGCTTCGTAGGTCTTGACACGGCCGGTCACATCGTCAGACTTGACCGTCAGGATCTCCTGCAGGGTATAAGCCGCGCCGTAGGCTTCCAGCGCCCAGACTTCCATTTCGCCGAAGCGCTGACCGCCGAACTGCGCCTTGCCGCCGAGCGGCTGCTGGGTGACGAGGCTGTAAGGACCGGTGGAACGGGCGTGAATCTTATCGTCAACGAGGTGGTGCAGCTTAAGGAAGTAGGGATAGCCAACCGTAACGAGGTTATCGAAGGGTTCGCCCGTGCGGCCGTCATAAAGGACGGTCTTACCATCCTCGCGCAGACCGGCAAGTTTCAGTGTCTCGCGGATGTCCTTCTCGTTCGCGCCGTCGAAGATCGGTGTTGCGACCTTCCAGCCGAGGGCATGGGCGGCATAGCCGAGGTGGACCTCCAAGACCTGTCCGATATTCATACGGGACGGAACGCCCAACGGATTCAGCACGATATCCAACGGCGTGCCGTCGGGCAGGAACGGCATGTCCTCCTCTGGGAGGATGCGGGAGACAACGCCCTTGTTGCCGTGACGACCTGCCATCTTATCGCCGACGGAGATCTTACGCTTCTGTGCAATATAGACGCGCACGACCTTGTTCACGCCGGGCGACAGCTCGTCGCCGTTCTGACGGGTAAAGACCTTGACATCGACAATGATGCCTGCCTCGCCGTGGGGCACCTTTAAGGAGGTGTCGCGCACCTCGCGCGCCTTTTCGCCGAAAATCGCGCGCAGCAGGCGCTCCTCTGCGGTCAGCTCGGTCTCGCCCTTCGGGGTGACCTTGCCGACCAGATAATCGCCGGACTTGACTTCCGCACCAATGCGGATCACGCCGTCTTCGTCCAGATCCTTCAGAACATCGTCGCCGACGTTCGGGATATCGCGGGTGATGTCCTCGGGCCCGAGCTTCGTGTCGCGCGCTTCCGTCTCGTATTCCTCAATATGGATCGAGGTAAAGACATCCTCGCGTACCAAACGCTCATTGAGCAGGATCGCATCCTCGTAGTTGTAGCCTTCCCAAGTGACGAAGCCGATCAGCACATTCTTACCCAGCGCGATCTCGCCCTGCGAGCAAGCGGGGCCGTCTGCGATGATCTGCTCGTCTGTTACGCGCTCGCCGACGGCAATGATCGGGCGCTGGTTGACGCAGGTGCCTTGGTTGGAACGGGCAAACTTGGTAAGCTTATAATCCTTGACCTCACCGTTGTCATAGCGGACGGTGATGAGGTCGGCGCTGACGCGGGTCACGACGCCGTCGCCCTCTGCCTTGATGCAGACCTCGGAGTCCACGGCACACTTCTGCTCGATGCCGGTAGCGACGATCGGCGCCTCCGTGACCATCAGGGGAACGGCCTGTCTTTGCATGTTTGCGCCCATGAGCGCGCGGTTTGCGTCGTCGTTTTGCAGGAAGGGGATGAACGCCGTCGCTATGGAGGTCATCATCTTCGGGGAGACATCGAGATAGTCAATAGTCTCGCGGTCAACGGCAATGATCTCGTCACGGTGGCGGCAGGTGATGCGGGTGTTGAGCAGATAGCCGTTTTCGTCCACCGGCTCCTTTGCCTGCGCGATGTAGTAGTCGTCCTCCACATCGGCGGACATATATTCGACATCATTCGTCACGCGCGAGGCAACATACTTGCCGTTTTCGTCATATTCCTTGACGACCTTGCGGTAAGGCGCTTCCACGAAGCCGTACTCATTGATCTGCGCGAAGCTCGACAGATAGTTGATCAAGCCGATGTTCGGACCTTCGGGAGTCTCGATGGGGCACATTCTGCCGTAGTGGCTGTAGTGAACATCTCGGACATCGAAGGAGGCGCGCTCTCTCGACAGACCGCCGGGGCCGAGGGCGGACAGACGGCGCTTATGCGTCAGCTCTGCCAGCGGGTTATTCTGATCCATGAACTGCGACAGCGGGGAGGAGCCGAAGAATTCCTTAATGACCGCAGTCACAGGGCGGATGTTGATGAGGCTCTGCGGGGTAACGGTATCCGGATCCTGCACGGTCATGCGCTCACGGATGACGCGCTCCAAACGGGTAAAGCCGACGCGGAACTGGTTTTGCAGCAGCTCGCCCACGCAGCGCAGGCGGCGATTGCCGAGATGGTCAATGTCGTCGGTCGTGCCGACGCCGTAGACCACGCAGTTGAGGTAGTTGATGGAAGCAAGGATATCGTCGCGGGTGATGTGCTTCGGGATCAGGTCATCGCGGCGCTCCTCAATAGCATCCTCCCAGCCGTCGGCAGGAACCGTGTCGAGCATTTCAAACAGCACCTTGCGGCAGACCTTCTCACGGATGCCGTACTGTGCAGGATCGAAATCGACAAAGTTCTTCATGTCTACCATGAAGTTGGAGAACACCTTGCAGCGCTTGCCGTTGACATTGAGCGTCGCCTCGCAGACGCCGCACGCCGAAAGTTCCTTCGCTCTCGCGCGGCTCAGAACCTCGCCGGGCATGGCAAGGATCTCGCCCGTGCGCGGGTCGGCGATCGGCTCTGCCAGCTCCTGCCCGTTCAGGCGACTCCAGATATCCATCTTCTTATTAAATTTATAACGACCGACCTTGGAAACATCATAACGGCGCGGGTCGAAGAACAGCGAGTCCAAATATGCCGAGGCATTATCCACCGTGGGCGGCTCGCCCGGGCGCAGGCGGCGATAGATCTCCAACAGGCTGTCCTCGCGGGTCTTGCAGGTGTCCTTCTCCATCGTGGCCTTGATGCGCTCGTCCTCACCGAACAGCTCGACGATCTGCGCGTCGGTTTCAACGCCGAGGGCGCGGATGAGGCAGGTGATCGGCAGCTTGCGGTTCTTGTCGATGCGGACATAGAAGCAGTTTTGCAGATCCGTCTCATATTCCAGCCATGCGCCGCGGTAAGGGATCACGGTCGCGGTGTAGATGTGCTGATCCGCCTTGTCCACCGTGTCGCCGTAATACATGCCGGGGCTGCGGACGATCTGCGAAACAATGACGCGCTCCGCGCCGTTGATGACGAAGGTGCCGCCGTTGGTCATGAGCGGGAAATCGCCCATAAAGATCTCCTGATCCTTGATCTCGCCGGTCTGCTTGTTGAGCAGACGGACACGCACCTTAATGGGCTTTGCATAGGTCGCGTCGCGTTCCTTGCATTCCTCGACCGTGTACTTGGGCTTTTCGTCGAGGGAGTAGTCAAGGAAGGACAGCTCTAAGTTGCCTGTGTAGTCGGTAATCGCGGCGACGTCACGGAATACCTCGCGCAGACCCTCGTTCAGGAACCAGTTGTATGAATCCTTCTGGATCTTCAGCAGATTCGGCATCGACAGGATCTCCTGATACTTGGCGTAGCTCTTGCGCTCGGTCTTTCCGAACTTTACATCCTTGATTTCCATATCGGTCATCACGCCTTTCTGTACAGATGTAGCTTGGTGTGTTGTTTTGCGCAGGATCCTGCGGGCACGTTCGCATTCCTCTTCTTTTTGACACACGAGGCGGCGTTGATACTTTATCGCTTTTCTCTCTTGCGCTTTGCGTTAACCCATGTTATAATGCGATTAGTGGGTGAAGATTGGTGCTTGGCGATATTCCCGCAGTATAGGCATATATTTTATCACACTTTTTTTTATTCGTCAATGGATTTTTTAGAAAAAGTTCGCCTCATACGGAATTTTTCCGTATGAGGCGGTTTTGTTTTTCAAAAATCAGACATAATCTATAAACCTGTAGGGCGGGGACATGTCCCCGCCGTGTGCAGGAACAACCAACTGCGTACAAGCTTGTTTCTACATACCTTGGGCGGCTGATAGCCGCCCCTACGAGAACAGGCAGGATTCGCGCTGTAGGGGCGGCTATCAGCCGCCCGCTTGCCGGAACTACCGTCTGCGTACAGATTACTGTCTGCCACTTACGCATTCGGCGGGGATATGTGCCTGCAATTCAAAACAGCACTTTATCAAATCGCTCCTGCACGCTGCGGTAGCGTTCCACGTCAGGCGGCGCGATCTCGCCCGCTGCGATCATCGCTTGAAATTCCGCCTTGCTGACCCACTTGGCATCGCAGGTCTCTCCCTCCTGCAAAACGATCTCCGACAGCGGCACATCCTTTTGCAGCAAATAGATATCGCTGAAATACGAGCGCGAGGCTACACAATCGCTCGTCAAAAGCTTAAACTCCGCTCTATCAGCCTGAATGCCGGTCTCCTCTTGCAGCTCGCGGGCAACGGCTTGCAGACTTGTCTCCCCGGCCTGTACCGCGCCGCCTGTCGGCGACCAGAAATTCGGATAGGTTTTCTTTTCCGGGGATCGCTTCGTCAGGAGCGTCTGCCCGCAGGAATTAAAGATCCACACAAACACCACAAGGTGATATTCTCCCCGCCGCATCGGCACGCCGCGCACATGGGTGCGGTGCAGCGGTCGGCGGTTTTTGTCAAATAAGTCCCAAAGCTCCATCTCTATGCCGCCCCCGTCAAATGCTCCACCAGAATCTTAACTCCCATCAAAATCAAAATCAGTCCGCCGATGACCTCCGCCTTCGATTTGTATTTCAGCCCGAAGGCGTTGCCGATTTTCACACCGGCAGCGGAAAACGCGAAGGTCGTTGCGCCCACCAAGGAGATCGCAAGCCAGATATTCGTATCCGTCACCGCGAAAGACACGCCCGTTGCCAGCGCGTCGATGCTTGTGGCGATAGCCAAGGGCAGCATTGTTTTCACGGAGAAGGAGTCATTCATCTCCTCTTCTTCCTTTGAAAGCGCCTCGCGCAGCATATTTGCGCCGATCAGCACCAAAAGCCCGAAGGCGATCCAGTGATCAAAGCGCTTAATGTACTCCGCAAAGGAGCTTGCAAGGAAAAACCCGATCAGCGGCATCAGCGCCTGAAACCCGCCGAAATACGCGCCGGTGATTAAGCCGTGCTGCAGCTGTATCCGCTTTACGGAGAGTCCCTTGCTTACGGACACGGCAAACGCATCCATTGACAGCGCCACGGCGGTAACAAACAGATCCAGCAGTCCCATTGTCTCAATTCCTTCAATCATTTCAAAAAACCGCACTCTTGTCTGCGACAAGAATGCGGTTTTCTGGTGCGAGTGATGCGACTTGAACGCACACGACGGTTGTCACACGCCCCTCAAACGTGCCTGTCTACCTATTCCAGCACACTCGCATATCGGTTTTGCTCCGCTATTGTACATCACAATTTTGGATTTGTCAACCTCTTTTTTCTCTACTTGCGATTTTTTTCTTTCTCTGCTACAATGGTTATCAGAAAAACGCATTTTTGACACTTTGCAGCCAAATACATCAGCCCATATGAGCAATATGCAAATAGCAGCCGTATGATTGTTTTTCAGAGGAGGTCAAACCATGCCCAGATTTTTTGTGACCAAAGAGGAGATCGGTGAGAGCTTCATGGTCCTGACGGGAGAAAACGCCGCGCACGCGAAGGTGCTGCGGCTGAAAAACGGCGATGCGGTGACCGTCTGTGACGGAGAAGGCACGGATTACCGCTGCACCGTCTCGGATGTAGCAAGCGGGCAGATCAGTCTCGTTGTCCACGCCGCCGCGCCCGCGGAGAGCGAGGCGGGCGTGCAGTGCAGCGTCTATATGGCATTCGCCAAGGCGGACAAATTTGAGCATGTCATTCAGAAAGCGACAGAGCTGGGCGCAAGTGAGCTTGTTTGCTTTCCCTCCGCCCGCTGCGTCTCACGTCCCGATGAAAAATCGCTTGCCAAAAAGCTGGAACGCTGGCAGAAAATCGCCGCCTCCGCCGCCGAACAGTCCCGCCGCGGCAGGATCCCGCAGGTACTTGCCCTGCCCTCCTATCAAGCCGCGCTGGAGCGTGCGGCACAGGCGGAGCTTGCCGTCTGCTTCTATGAAAATGAGGAGAAGCTGACCTTCCGCGCCGCCATCGAGCGAAAAACTCCCTTCCGCACCGCCGCTCTTCTGACCGGACCCGAGGGAGGGTTTGAACCGGAGGAGATCACACAGGCGGCAAAGGCGGGCTTGGCGATCTGCACGCTGGGCAGCCGTATTCTCCGCTGCGAAACCGCGCCGTTGTGCGCACTGTCGGCGCTGATGTATGCAGTCGGCGAATTCTGATTTTTCGTCGCTTCTCCCCTTTTTTCTCCGTTTTTTCATCTTTCTTGCAAAGTCCACTTGACGAATCGCCGCAAATGAGGGATAATAGTTTTGTTATAGATGAGACATGCAACTTGGGAAACGCTGCACATTCAGGGCAAAGCTTCCCTCGTATGGTTTGAGGAGAGTACTATGATTGGATTTTATGATTATACGGTCATTTTGACCTACCTGAGTCTGCTGTCAGCCGTTATGGGCATGATGCTGACCGTCACGGGGCATCCGATTCTTGCGACGATGTGTCTGCTCTTTTGCGGGCTCTGCGATATGTTTGACGGCAAGGTTGCCCGCTCCAAGAAAAACCGCTCCGCGGAAGAGAAGTCCTTCGGCATTCAGATTGACTCTCTGACGGACATTGTCGCCTTTGGCGTTCTGCCTGCGATGATTATGCTGTTCCTCTGCGGTTATCGTTGGTATGCCTATATCATTGCTGCATTTTACGTCCTTGCGGGTCTGATCCGTCTTGCCTATTTCAATGTCACTGAGGAGCAGCGCCAGAAGGAGACGGACGAATGCCGCAAGTCCTATTCCGGTTTGCCCATTACCTCCGCAGCACTGATTTTCCCGATCTTTTACTGCGTGATCTCCGCAGGCTGCGTTTGGCTGGATCGCATTGAGCGCTTCGGCGAGCTGTTCTCCGTGCTCCCCTTCCGCATCACGCTCTGCGCCATCACGGCGATCACCGGTCTGTTTTTCATTCTTCCGCTCAAGATCCGCAAACCGCAGTCCAAGGAGCTTTGGGCGTTCTTCGCTGTCGGCGTGCTGGTCGCGTTCGTCCTGCTGCTTGTCATGATCAATGCGCAGATCAAGACTCGCTAATGCCCATGAAAAAACTTTTGATTTTGATGAACCCCTGCTCGGGGAAGAAAAAAGCAAACCGCGTACTCGCGGAAATCATTGACATTCTCAATCGCGGCGGCTTTGATGTTACAGCGTATATGACCGCCGCCCGCGGAGACGCAACGACCGTTGCCGCAGAAAGGGCTGCGGAATTCGACGCGATTCTCTGCATCGGCGGCGACGGCACCTTTAATGAGGTCATTTCCGGACTTTATTCCGTCGGCAGCAAGACGCCCGTCGCCTATATCCCTGCGGGCAGCACAAATGACTTCGCCAACAGCTTAAAGCTCTCCAAAGACCTGCTGCAAGCCGCGCGGGATGTCGTCGAGGGTACGCCGCGCCCGCTGGATATCGGCAGATTCAACGACCGTTACTTCTCTTACATTGCCTCCTTCGGTGCCTTTACGCGGGCATCCTATGCCACCTCCCAGAGTCTGAAGAACGCATTGGGGCATTTTGCCTACATTCTCAGCGGCGTGAAGGAGATCGCCTCCATCCGCAGCAAGCATTTGCGTTTGACCCTTGCTGACGGCACGGTATTTGAGGATGACTATATTTTCGGTGCGATCAGCAATTCCACCTCCGTGGCAGGTCTTTTGACCCTTGCGCCCGATCTGGTCGATATGAACGACGGGCTGTTTGAAATCCTGCTGATCCGCAAGCCGAAAAATCCGTTGGAATTGAGCGATTGCGTCCTCGCTCTGACGACGCAGGACTACAACACGCCCATGCTGACGATGGCATCGAGTGCGCGGGTCGAGATTGAAGCGCCCGAGGATATGGACTGGACGCTTGACGGAGAGCGCGCAGACGGCGCGGCGCACTGCACGGTGGAAAACCTCCACAGCGCGGTCAATGTCATCACCAATCCGAAATCATAATCATATTCGCCGCTGCCTGCGCAGCGGCGTTTTTGGAGGCAGCCATGAAAACCGTATGTAAGCGCCTGCATCGAGGCGACGATCTGTTCAAAAGCATACAAGCCCTTGCGCGGGAACGGCACATCGGCGCGGGCGTTGTTCTCTCCGCTGTCGGCTGCGTCAGCAGGGGTGTTGTCCGCGATGCAAGCGGTGTGACCCTGCGCGAAATCGACGAGCCTTGCGAAATTGTCAGTCTGAACGGCACCGTCAGCGAGACACGCTGCCATCTGCATATCGCGCTTTCCAAGGAAGATCTGTCCACCGTCGGCGGTCATCTTGTCGAGGGCTGCATTATCAACACTACCTGCGAATTGGTGCTCGGCGTTTTAGACGGCTGGCGCATTGAAAAAGAATTTGACGCGGAGACAGGCTATGACGAGCTGATTTTCCGTGAGGAGGCACACCAATGAAAAACACCACGCTTTGTTATATTGAAAGGGACGGCTGCTATCTGCTGCTGCACCGCATCAAGAAGGAAAACGACCTCAACCGCGACAAATGGATCGGCATCGGCGGAAAATTTGAAGAGGACGAAAGCCCCGAGGAATGTCTTTTGCGCGAGGCAAAGGAGGAGACGGGGCTGACGCTGACGGATTACCGCTATTGCGGCATTGTCACCTTCGTCTCGGACAAGTGGGAGGGCGAATATATGCACCTGTTCCACGCGACCGGTTTTACAGGCACACTGCGTGACTGTGACGAGGGAAAGCTTGAGTGGGTCGAAAAGGAGCGCTTCGCCGCACTTCCGCAATGGGAGGGGGATAAGATCTTCCTTCGTCTGCTGGAAGACCACGTTCCCTTCTTCTCCCTCAAGCTCTGCTACGAGGGAGATAAACTTGTCTATACCGCCCTCAACGGCAAACCGCTCTAACCCTCTGTAGGGCGGGGACATGTCCCCGCCGCGTATAGGAACTGCCAAGTGCGTACAAGAATCAAAAGTAGATTGCCACGTCGCTGCGCTCCTCGCAATGACAAATGAGGCAGCCTTTCCGTGTCATTGCGAGGAGCGCAGCGACGTGGCAATCTCTTGTGGAACAAGGATACTGCTTCTTAACACATCGTAGCGCGCGGCATCCTTGACGCGCCGTGCAGGAACTACCGCCTGCGTATCCATGCATTCGTCTGCCGCTGCGCAATCGGCAGAGACACATCCCCGCCCTACAAAGTTCCAAAACAGCGCCCCGCCGCAAATTTGTTCATGTTTGCGGCGGGGCTTACTATATATAATAGCGGGGGTGATGGCGTGGGTAAACGAAACTCCATTCTCAGCGGCGCAATCCTGCTGACGGCGGCAAATCTCCTGCTGCGACTAATTTCCATCGGCTTCAATGTGTTTCTGACGGAAGAGATCGGCGCGTCGGGCTTAGGGTTGCTCCAGCTTATCTCCACGGTCGGTACATTTGCCATGCTCGTCGGCACCTCCGGCGTGCGTGTCGCCTCCATGTGTCTCGCCGCTGAGGAGTTCGGGCATCGCCGCCTCGGCGGGGTCAAGGCTGCGGTCGCCGCGTGTATGCGATACGGGCTGCTCATCAGCTCGATTGCGGGCACGGCGTTGTTTTTCCTTGCGGATCATTTCGCCTCCGCATGGCTCGGCGACCTCCGCGCTGCACTGTCCCTGCGGGTTATGGCTGTCTTTCTGCCCTTTACCTGTCTGTCGGGGATCATGAGCGGCTATTTCACCGCCTGCTCCCGCATCCGTCAGCTCGTCGCAATTGAGATCGCGGAACGGATTTTTTGCGTAGGGGTTACGGCAGTATTGCTGCTTTCGTGGGCAAAAGGCGACTTGGCGCGCGCCTGCTGTGCAATCATGCTTGGCAATTCCGTCGGCGCGGTGCTTGACTTTTTCGTTCTCTACTTTTTCTACCGCCGCCATATCCGCCATGCCGCGCCGCCCAAGGAGCCGCTGCATATCCGCGCAAGGCTTCTGCGTCTTTGCGTCCCGCTCGCGCTCAACGACTATCTGCGCGCGGGACTGAACACTGCGGAGCAGCTTCTGATTCCCTACGGGCTTGCCCGTTTCGGCGGCTCGACCACGCAGGCATTGACGGATTACGGCACCATTCACGCCATGGTTTTCCCGATTCTGATGTTCCCCGCCGCGATCCTTTACTCCGTCTCCGATCTGCTCGTCCCGGAGCTCTCCCGCAGCCGCGCCATGAGGAGACAGCTCCGCATCTCCGATCTGACCGACAAATGCCTGCGCTTGACCATGCTCTTCGCCGCTGCCTGCGCGGGTTTTATGTTTATCAATGCCGAGGAGCTGGGCTTACTCGTTTACAAAAGCGCGGATGCCGGGAGGTATCTGCGCATTTTCGCGCCGATGCTGCTGATGCTCTATCTCGACGCGATCACAGACGGGATGCTCAAAGGGCTTGCCGAACAGGTAAGCTGCGTCCGCTATAATACCTTTACCTCTCTGCTCGATGTCGTCCTGCTTTTTTTGCTGCTGCCGAAATGGGGCATCAAGGGCTATGTGTTCAGCTTCACCCTTACCCACGCAATCAACCTGTTCTTGAGTTTACGCCGTTTGCTTTTGATCACCGAGCATCGCCCCCGGAGCTCCGACTTTGTGCGCCCGCTGCTCTGTCTGCTGCTTGCCGCCGTGCCTGCCTTGCTTCTGCCCTGCGGCAGCCTCTCTCCCCTGCCCGCCATTTTGCTGCGTGGAATGTATTTCCTCGCGCTGCTTGTCGCGCTCTCCTACCTGACGGACGCCCTGCTTCTGCGCGACCGTCGCTGGCTCAGCCGTGTTTTCGGCGTTGACAGAAATCAAAAGCTCGGTTAAAATAACGGCAGAGGGGAGGGTCGTTATGCCGCAAAAAGCAACGCCGCAGGCGCAGGTGCATCCGATCCCGCCGCTGTTTGACGCCGGCTCGCGGGTACTGATCCTCGGCTCGTTTCCGTCCGTTAAGTCCCGCGAGGCGATGTTCTTCTACGGGCATCCGCAAAATCGCTTTTGGCGCATTATGGCAGCGCTGACCGAAAGTCCCGTGCCGCAAACCGTGGAGGAGAAGAAGGCACTGATCCTCTCAAATCATTTCGCGCTCTGGGATTCCATCGGCAGCTGCACCATTGCAGGCTCCTCCGACAGCAGCATCCGTGACGTCGTGCCGAACGATCTGCGCATCATCGTCGATCACGCGCCGATCGAGCGCATTTTTTGCAACGGCGCGACCTCGCTCAAGTACTACCGCCGCTATAACGAGCCGCTCTTGGGCAGGTCCGCTGAGGTTCTGCCCTCCTCCAGCCCCGCCAACGCCGCATGGTCCCTCGAAAGCCTGATCGACGCATGGCGCGTAATACTATAAAATCATCGACCCTACTACGCCGTTAAATCTAAAACTTTACTATTTAGAATCTAAGCTTTGAGATAAGCAGCAGCTCCTCGTAGGGCGCGCACCCGCAAGGGGTATGCCGCATCCGTAACGCTCCTTCGTCGCG
>CAMAEX010000036.1:0-11777 GCA_945832065.1 uncultured Clostridia bacterium
GTCGCTTTGCTCCTCGCAATGACACGTCGGGGGCTTTTTCGACACGCTGGAAACCTGACGGCGTTTTGCCGTCAGGTTTGTTACATTCTTCTTAAAAAGATTTCTCCGCAGCGGCGGCAGACAACCTTGGTCTGCCCGTGGCTAACGGGGATCGACTGCACCGCTTTGCATGCGGGACAGCGGACATAACGCTTTTGTGAGCCGTAACGCAGGCGGTTGCCGATCCGCTCGCGGCGTTCCACCCAGAACTCCAAAAAACGCCGTCTCATGCGTTCTCCCGCGGCTCCTTTGCGCGGGCATCACGCAGGATCCTTGCGAAATAGATAAAATACTTGACAAAGGACAGCAGAACGAGCGCCGAGATCACGATTGCGTCGATCAGAACAAACAGCGAGGGAACAGGGTAGCCGATTACGACCTCCCAAAGAATGAGAATGCCCATGGAAAGGTAAATCACGACGGTGCAGAGCTTGCCGTACCAGCCGGCACTGTAGACCTTGCGCGTGCGATGCAGCGCTATCAGCGTCAGAATGCCGATGGTGATCTCCTTGAAGACCAAAATGCCGACGACCCACCAGTATTTCATCGGCATCAGGCATAAAAGTACCGCGATCTGTGTCAGCTTGTCAGCAACGGGGTCAATTGCCTTGCCGAAATCGGAGACAAGGTGGAAGGTGCGGGCGATCCAGCCGTCGACGACATCCGTCACGCCGGAGAGAAACAGGACCCCGAACGCGCCCCAATACTGCCCGCGGTCGTAGAGAAAGACGATGACAGGAATCAACAAAAGGCGCAAAAAGCTCAACATATTCGGCAGGGTAAAGATGCGGTCGGTATCCGCACGCTGTGCTTTTTCAATTTTTGCTCTTTCTTCTTCACTCATTTTGTGCAGCCTCCTCGTCCTTTGCGTCCGCTACGGGCGCGAAATATTCCACCATTTTAGAGCGGTGCTTTCTCTTTTGCCGGAAAAATCCGCCGACGCTGAAAACCAAAGCGCCGATCATATTGACGATCAGATCCTCCATCGTGTCGTACAGCCCGATATCGAGGTAGCCGCCCAAGCCGAGACTCTCGCCGTTGACGGCTGCGTCCGTAATGCCCGAGATCGTGATCGGAATGTTGCTCCGCGTGGGATCGAGCGTGACGGAGGTAATGCTGTGCAGCACGGTATCCTTCTGCATGTCTTTCGTCAAGAGGTTATCTATCGAGAATTCAAGAATCTCCCAAAGTGCGCCGATGGTCATGGAGAAACAAAAAGCGACAACTGCGAGAAATACGGGGGAGAGGCGGAAGCTGATGCGTTTATCGCTGTTGAGGATGTCTGCCATTGAGTAGCCGACTGCCGCATAGATAAAGCCGCTGATTGTGTGCAGTGCCTTATCCCAAAACGGGACGGTGACATAGAAACACGCGATCTCGCCTAAAATTTCGGAGGCGAAGATGAACACAACGACGGTAATTTCCAGCGCCGTGGGCAGATGCATCTCAAGCTTACGCTCAACGATCGAGGGAAGATAGAGCAGAAGCAGAGAGAGCAGACAGGTGAAGACATTTTCCATACGACCCGCGAACAGCGAGCGCACCATCACGGCGAGAATCAGCACCCGAATGACTGCATAGGTGATCAGTGTGGCACGGCTCTTGCGTTTGAGCCGCCGCTGTAGATCCTGCTTTCGCAGCGCTCGCTTTTCTTTGCGCGTGCGTTTTTCTCTCATCTGCCTCACCTACACCGTTTCTTTTTCTTAAAGTATAGTCATGAATTATCAACTCAATATCAACAACGGTATAAATTTTTGTTGATTTTTCCTTCCAAACGGCGCGGTGCTATGGTATACTGAGCTACAGAGGTGAAATCACAATGTTCAAGATCTTAGTCGCGGAGGACGACGCGGAGCTGCAGCAGCTTTTTTGTCGCGTGCTGACAAGAAACGGCTTTCATGCCATCGGCGTGTCCGACGGCGCAGAGGCACTTGAGGCGCTCGAGCATGAGTATATCGACCTGGTCATTTCGGACATCATGATGCCGCGGATGGATGGCTATGCGCTCGTGCGTTCCCTGCGGGATGCGGGCAATCAGCTCCCTGTGCTGATGATTACCGCAAAGGACAGCTTTCAGGATATGCAGTTCGGCTTTATCGCCGGTGCGGACGATTATATGGTCAAGCCGATCAATGTCAATGAGCTTGTCCTGCGAGTCAATGCCCTTCTCCGCAGAGCGCAGATCGTCGCGGAGCGGCGGCAGAGCATCGGCGGCACGACCTTTGAATATGACTCCTTCTCCGTCCGCAGCGGGCGCACGGAGACAATTCTGCCGCAGAAGGAATTCCTGCTTTTATATAAGCTCATCTCGTCGCCCAACCATATTTTTACGCGCCAGCAGCTTATGGACGATATTTGGGGCGTGGAGTCGCAGACCGAGGCGCGCACGGTTGACGTGCATATCAACCGCCTGCGCGACCGCTTCCGAAACAATCCGGATTTCGAGATCGTCACCGTGCGCGGCATCGGCTATAAGGCGGTGAAGCGGCATGAATGAGAAGCTCTCGCCGCGTATGCGGACGTATTATTATCTGATCATTTTCATTATCATTCTTTTTTCCGCCGGCATGGTTGCAGGCATGCTGTTCCTGCTCGACGCGCTTGGTGTGGTCTATCAACTCAGCTTTTCTATGCTTGTTTCCCTGTTCGTCGTGGCGGCGGTTGCGGCGGCACTGATGAGCTATTTTATCGGCAGACGCATCCTTGCACCGATGGTAAAGCTCAGCAAGGCTTCGAAAGAGGTTGCGCGGGGCAATTTCAATATTACCGTCAGCGATTCAAGCAAGCTGGAAGAGGTGCAGACGACCTTCCGCAATTTTAATGCGATGGTACGCGAGCTGAACAGCATCTCCACCCTGAGCAACGACTTCGTGGCAAATGTCTCGCACGAATTCAAGACGCCGCTGACTGCCATTGAGGGCTATGCCATGCTTTTGCAGGAGCCGGCGCTAACGGCGGAGGAGCGCGGGGAGTATTTGGATAAGATCCTCTATAACACCCACCGACTGACCGATCTGGTCGGCAATATCCTGATGCTTTCAAAGATCGAAAGCAAATCGCTGGCAGAGCAATATAAGGACTTCCGCTTGGACGAGCAGATCCGGCAGGCTGTGGTGTCGCTTGAATCGGCTTGGGCGGAGAAGGATATCGTCTTTAATGTAGACTTGGACGAGGTCACATTGAACGGCTGTGAAGCGCTGCTGATGCACGTTTGGACGAATCTGATCTCGAACGCGGTCAAATTCAGCGAGCGCGGGCAGACGATCGAGATCCGCCTGCTCGATCAGAAGGAATGTGTTGTTGTCAGCATCACCGACCATGGCTGCGGCATGACGCAGGAGGTGCAGGAGCGCATCTTCGAAAAATTCTATCAGGGCGACGCGTCCCATAAGGCACTTGGCAACGGACTGGGCTTATCCCTGGTTAAGCGCATCGTCGAGCTTTCCGACGGACTGATCGAGGTCGTCAGTAAGCCAAACAAAGGCTCGACCTTCCGTGTCATTCTACCCAAATAAGATATTCCTGCCCGCAGACTGCGGGCAGGAATAAGAAAAAAGTCGGAAATTTTGAAAAAAAGAGTTGACAGATGGGATTTCCTTTGCTATAATATCAGAGCTGTCCGAAATGCTGCTATAGCTCAGCAGGTAGAGCGCATCCTTGGTAAGGATGAGGTCTCCAGTTCGAATCTGGATAGCAGCTCCATTTTTAGACCTGAAATCGTAAGATTTCGGGTCTTTTTCTGCGTTTTTATAACTTTTTGCTGTTTTAATGAAACTGCTTGTACCACATTTGTACTCAATGAACCATTTCACTATGTGTTTATGCTTGTATGCCTCGATGAAATTGCAAATGCGATTAAGGAACGCATAAAAAGAAAAAGAGAGCAGTCTGTTAGCCACAAGGGCCCATGGCAACCATGAGTTGGCGCCAAACGCAACTGCTCTAAAAATTAGTATAGCAGACCTTCTTAAGATTGTCAACGCAACAAATCTAACAGATGCAATAAAATCTGACGGATACAATACTATGTGATTGAAAGAAACAATACCAAGAGATCAGCGACTTCTCCGTTGTCTGGGAGCCCCGCAACGCGGGGAAGCGTTGGTATGGCGTCGAAGCCAGTGACCGCCGCCGCTGAACATCTTGGTATTGAAATCAGTCTATCACAGCTATCTGATTCTGTCAAGTGGAGAAGTTTCAGTTTGAACTGAAATGCATGAAGCAATATGGGTAGAGAACAAGTGACAAATGAGTGCCGTCCGCGGGTGCGGGAGATGGTACGGATGTACACTTTGGTACGCACTCGGTAGTTCCTTCACCGGCGGGGACATGTCCCCGCCCTACAAACGGTTTCGTTGTATGAGGGTCAGAGAAAACTCTTGTGATGCGCGGAACAGGGAAGTGTTTGCCGGGATCCCTGCAATTGCAGAGCCGGGGTGGAGAGTTGACGGTGGGGCGGGTTTGTGTTAGAATGTATGTAAACGGAATGACATGATTTGTTTGCTTTCGTGCAAAAGAGAGGAGTGCTTTGTATGCGAGGCATTAAGACGACAAAATCCAGATTGCGGAGTCGGATCTTTACCGAGGTCGCGCGGCTTGCTTTTGAGGGGTGGGACGCGAAAAAGTTTGAGAATCTGCCTTATAAGATCATCCCCGGGGAGATGGCGCAGTACCGCGACAGCGTGTTTGTCGAGCGGGAGGTTGTTGCGGAGCGTTTGCGTGCGGCGATGGGGTTATCCCTGCGGAAGTTTTGCAGTTACTCTTCCGTCCGTCACGGGATCGACGCGAGCTTGATCGACGAAAAATACTATGAGCCGCCGCTGATCGACATTATTAAATTCGCCTGCAACCGCTGTGACGAGAACAGAGTTTTTGTGACCAATGCCTGTCAGAATTGCCTGGAGCATCCCTGTATGGAGGTCTGCCCGAAAAAGGCGGTGAGTATCCGCAAGGGCGGCGCATTCATTGACGAGGAGAAATGCGTCAAGTGCGGACTTTGCGTGAATGCCTGCGATTATCATGCCATCGTCAAGCATGAGCGGCCCTGCGCGAAGGTCTGCGGCATGAATGCCATCCGTTCCGACGAGTACGGCAGGGCGGAGATCGACCATGACAAATGCGTTTCCTGCGGGATGTGCCTTGTGAGCTGCCCCTTCGGCGCGATCATCGACAAAAGCCAGATCTTTCAGACGATCACTGCACTCAAGAGCGACACGCCGGTTTATGCCGCCATTGCGCCGGCGTTTGCGGGACAATTCGGCAATGTGACCACGGGTCAGATCCGCACGGCGTTCCGCGAGCTTGGCTTTGCCGATGTTGTGGAGGTCGCTGTCGGTGCGGATCTCTGTACGATCGAGGAGGCGAAGGATTTCCTGGAAAAGGTGCCGTCGGAGCAGCCGTTCATGGCGACCTCCTGCTGTCCCGCTTGGTCAGTGATGGCAAAAAAGCTGTTTCCGGAGTTTGCGCCCTATATCTCCATGGCGCTGACGCCGATGGTGCTGACAGGGAGACTCATCAAAAAGCAGCATCCTGAATGCAAGGTGGTCTTTGTCGGACCCTGCGCGGCGAAAAAGTTAGAAGCAAGCCGCCACTCCGTCCGCAGCGATGTGGACTTTGTTCTGACCTTTGAGGAATTTGCCTCGATTTTAGAGGCGAAGGAGCTTGTGATCTCGGAATGCGCCGAAAGTGAGCCGCTTTGCGCGGCGAGTGGGGACGGGCTGCGCTTTGCCGTCAGCGGCGGCGTTGCCGGTGCGGTCGAGAATGCGATCCGTGCGATCGAGCCGGAACGGACGGTCATGACCGCGCGTGCCGAGGGACTTCCGAATTGTAAAAAGATGCTGCAGCTTGCAAAGGCGGGGAAGTATGACGGCTTCCTTTTGGAGGGCATGGCTTGCCCCGGCGGCTGTGTGGCAGGCGCTGGCGTGATCGCGCCGATCCGCAAATCGACCGACGCGGTCGGAAAGCTGGCACAGGCTGCGCCCTTGCAGCGTGCAAATGAATCTCCCTTCTGCGGCGTGCTGGACAGCTTGGAGAAAAGCGTATAAGGAGCGGAAAACATGAAGCTTTTGGTCGTAATAGATATGCAGAATGACTTTGTCACGGGCGTCCTCGGTACGAAGGAGGCGCAGGAGATCCTGCCCCTTGTGAATGAGAAAATTGCACAGGCGCAGCGGGTGATCTATACCCTGGACACACACGGGGAGGGCTATCTTTCTACGCAGGAGGGACGGAAGCTGCCCGTTGTGCATTGCATCAGAGGAACTTGGGGACACGCGCTTGCCGACGGGCTGCTCGTCAAAGACGGAAGTGAGAAGATCGAGAAACCGACCTTCGGTTCTGTCACGCTCGGTGAGACAGTGCGCGGGATGTTTGAACGCGCTGAGATCGACAGCGTGGAGCTGATCGGCGTGTGTACGGACATTTGTGTGATCTCCAACGCGATGCTGCTCAAGGCGTATTGCACGGAGCTGCCCGTCTCGGTAGACGCAAGCTGCTGTGCAGGCGTCACGCCGCAGAGCCATGAAACAGCGCTGAACGCTATGCAAGCCTGTCAGATAGCCATTGAATCATAAGCAACGCCCCGCCGACGGCGGGGCGTTGCTTATTTGAGGAAAGGGGTTGTTCCTGCCTTCCTATGAAACCACTTGTAGGGCGGGGACATGTCCCCGCCGCGTGCAGGAACTACCGACTGCGTAAAAACCTTCAGCCGGAGATTGCCGCGTCGCTGCGCTCCTCGCAATGACAGGGAAAGGCTGCCCTCTGTGTCATTGCGATACCCCAACGGGGTCGTGGCTGCGCAGCCGTTCGCGACGGAGGAGCGTTACGGATGCGGCGTGCCCCCTGCGCAGCCGTTCGCGACGAAGGAGCGCTACGGATGCGGCGTGCCCCTTGCGGGTATTGCGGGTGCGATCTCGTGCAGGAACTACCGACTGCGTACAATTTGTTCAGAGGTTCCTTAGGTTGCGAAATCGTAGGGTGTGGTCTGATAGACGAAGTAGTTCAGCCAGTTGGAGAAGAGCAGGTTTGCGTGACCGCGCCATGTGACAAGGGGCGGCTGCGTGTCGTCGTCGTTCGGGAAATAGTTTTTCGGCACGGCGATGGGCAGCCCGAGCGCCTTGTCCCGCTCGTATTCGCGCTTGAGTGTGTCGGGGTCGTACTCGGAGTGACCGGTCAGAAACACCTGCCGCCCGCCGGCGGTGAAGACGGCGTAAATGCCTGCCTCCTCGGAGCTTGCAATGATCTTCAGCTCCGGCACGCGCTCAATGTCCTCGCGGAGGATGGTGGTATGCCGCGAGTGCGGCGCCATGAATACATCGTCAAAGCCCCGCAGCAGGATGGGATGCTTGTATTCCACGCGGTGCGGAAACACACCGAAGAGCTTTTGAGGCAGGGGGTATTTGGGAACGCCGTAGTGGTAGTAAAGCCCTGCCTGTGCGCCCCAGCAGATATGCAGGGTGCTGTGGACATTGGTCTTGCTCCACTCCATGATTTGGCAAAGCTCGTCCCAGTACTCGACCTCCTCAAAGGGCATCAGCTCGACGGGCGCGCCGGTAATCACCATGCCGTCATAGCGGCGGTCCCTGATCTCGTCGAAGGTCTTATAAAAGGTGAACAGATGCTCCGCTGAGACATGTTTTGCGATATGCGATTTTGTGTGCATGAATTCCAAATGCACTTGCAGGGGGGTGTTGCCCAAAAGACGCGCGAACTGCGTTTCGGTGTCGATCTTCGTCGGCATGAGGTTGAGGATCAGAATCTCCAGCGGACGGATGTCCTGCGTGACGGCGCGGGTCTCCGTCATGACGAAGATGTTTTCGCTTTGCAGTGTCGCGGTGGCGGGCAGATCGTTGGGTATTTTGATGGGCATTTCGAAATGCTCCTTTGCGTGATATTATACGGCTTCCAGCGCCTGCGCGATGTCGGCGATCAGGTCATCGGCGTTTTCCAAACCGCAGCTCAGACGCACTAAATCGGGGGAGACGCCTGCGGCGGCAAGCTCCTGATCGTTCATCTGGCGGTGCGTCGTGCCTGCCGGATGCAGGCAGCAGGTGCGGGCGTCGGCGACATGGGTTTCAATGGCGGCGAGCTGCAAATGCTCCATGAAGCGCGCTGCCGCCTCGCGTCCGCCCTTCACGCCGAAGGAGATCACGCCGCAGGAGCCGTTGGGCATATACTTTTTTGCGCGCTCGTAGTATTTGTCGCCGGGCAGACCGCAATAGCTGACCCATGCGATCTTCTCATGTGCTTGCAGGTATTCCGCGACCTTTTGCGCGGTTTGGCAGTGCTGACGCATCCGCACGGGCAGACTCTCTAAGCCGAGGTTGGTCAAGAAAGCGTTCTGTGGGGACTGCACGGAGCCGAAATCGCGCATGAGCTGGGCGGTCGCTTTGGTGATGAACGCTCCCTCCTTGCCGAAACGCTCCACATAGACGACACCGTGGTAGCTGTCGTCCGGCGTACACAGACCGGGGAATTTGTCGGGATACTGCCCCCAGTCGAATTTGCCGCCGTCCACGATGCAGCCGCCGAGGGCTGTGGCGTGACCGTCGATGTATTTGGTGGTGGAATGGGTCACGATGTCCGCGCCCCACTCCAAGGGACGGCAGTTGACGGGCGTGGCGAAGGTGTTGTCCACGATCAGCGGAACGCCGTGGGCGTGGGCGGCTTTGGCGAATTTCTCAATGTCCAGCACCGTCAGCGCGGGATTGGCGATCGTCTCGCCGAAGACAGCCTTGGTGTTCGGACGGAAGGCAGCGTTCAGCTCCTCCTCGGAGCAATCGGGATCGACAAAGGTGAATTCCACGCCCATGCGCTTCATCGTGACGGCGAAGAGGTTATAGCTGCCGCCGTAGATGGCGGAGGAGCTGACCACATGGTCGCCGTTGCCCGCGATATTAAAGACCGCGAAGAAGGTCGCCGCCTGACCGGAGCCTGTGAGCATTGCCGCCGTGCCGCCCTCCAAGGCGGCAATTTTTGCCGCGACAGCGTCGCAGGTCGGGTTGCTCAGGCGGGAGTAAAAATAGCCGTCGGATTCCAAATCGAAGAGCTTTGCCATTTCACTTGCGCTCTCGTAGCGGAAGGTGGTGCTTTGAATGATGGGGATTTGGCGCGGCTCGCCGTTTTTCGGCTGATAGCCTGCCTGAATACACAGTGTTTCGGGATGCAGGTTTTTATTCATAATTACACCTCATACGGTAAAAATAGAACAGGGAAGCGTTGAACCGATCCGCAGGAGCGTTCAGCGGATGGTTCAGAGATTCCCAACAAAAAAGGGCAGCACGAAGCCGCCCTTGCGATACGCAAAAATGCTACCGAAGGGCATAAAACGGCATAGAGACGGCGCGGCGGCTCAAAATCGCCGTATGCGTCATGCCGATCACGCCCCTTTCGCTGATTTGCTATTATTATAGTTGCATTCGAACGGAAAGTCAACCGAAAGGGGAACAATCTGTGTCGGTTTTATGAAATTTTCAAAATTGCCGTCCATTGACTTGCTTTTTTTTGAAAGCTGCGATATTATAAAGATAATCGGGAGAATTTGGATTTTCATCCGGAGGGCGAAAAACGATGCCGAAAAAGGTGTTCCGCGTGATGTATGCGCTCAATTATATCACGCAAGCGGCGTTCTGCCTGATCTGCCCGGCGGGACTGCTGATCCTCGGCGGCTGGTTCCTGACGAACCGCTGCGGCGTGGGAAAATGGGCGATGATCGTCTCGATCGTGCTCGGCGTCCTCTTCGGACTTTACAGCATGTTCAGCTTCATCCTGAAGACGATGGATCATATCGACCCGACGCAGGACAAAGGAGGCGGGAAGCGTGAATGAATCGAATCCAACCGCGCAGACGTTCCGTGATATCCTGCCTGTGATGCTCGGCGAGCTGCTGCTGACGGGCATCATGCTCGGTGTCTATGCACTGATCGGCCGGTTTTCCGTAAAGGTGCTTTGCGGTGCGCTGCTGGGCGCGGGTGCGGTGCTGCTCAACTTCTCCGTGATGATTTTTGCGCTGCTCAAGGCGGAAAAGCGCGGCAGTCCGGAAAAGGGGCAGCTCTATGTCAAGGCAACCTATGCGCTGCGGATGCTCCTACTGGCAGCCGTTTTAATCGTCGCACTCAAGACGAAAGTGTTTGATCCGCTGGCAACGGCGCTGCCGCTGTGTTTTCAGCCTATTGCCGTGTGGCTGTTTGAGCTTTTTCGTAAGAAAGGAGAGAATAGACAATGATTGAAGTGACCGGTCCGAAAATTTTATTCTCCTTCTCGTTTTTCGGGCTGTTCGATGTGACGATTACGGAGACGGTACTCTCCTCCTTCCTCGTGATGCTGACGCTTGTGATCCTGAGCATATGGTTGGGCAAAAACCTGAAAAAGCGTCCGGGCGGGAAACAGGTGCTGACGGAAAAGGTCGTCGGGATGCTTTATAACATGGTACGCGACACGATGGGGGAGCATAATCTCCGCTTCGCCCCATACATCGGTGCATTGTTCTGCTCGTCCCTGCTGGGTACATTGATCAGCATGCTGGGATTCTTCCGCAGCGCGACGGCAGACATCAGCACAACGATCACATGGGCGCTCGTTACCTCGGTGCTTGTGTGGTATTATAACATCAAGAACAACGGTTTCTTCGGCTGGCTCAAGGGCTTTACCGAGCCGATCGTTGTCATGACGCCGATGAACATCGTCAGTGAGATCGCGCAGCCGATCTCTATGGCGTTCCGTCATTTCGGCAATGTCGCGGGCGGCAGCGTTCTGACGATGTTGATCTACAACGCCCTCGCTGCGGCAAGCGCGGTCATATTAGGCTGGATCCCCAACGCGTTTATCAGCTCGATCCCCATTTTACAGGTGGGTATTCCGGCGGTGCTCTCGCTCTATTTTGACCTGTTCTCCGGATTTATTCAGGCGTTGGTGTTCTCCATGCTCACCATGGTCTATGTAGGTGCCGCCTGCCCGCCCCCGGCGGAGAAGGAAGCAAAGTAAGAAAAATACCTGTAGGGCGGGGACATGTCCCCGCCGACCGCGTAAGCGGCGGGCGATACAGACGAACGAGCTTATAAGTAGCCTGTGGTTCCTACACGAGATTGCCACACCCAGTGTGCGCACTGGGTTCGCAATGACATGGGAGGGAAGTTTGTACGCAGTTGGTAGTTCCTGCACCGGTGGGGACATGTCCCCACCCTACAAAGGGGTTCATGGCAATGACAGGGAAAGTTCCTGCACCGGCGGGGATATGTCCCCGCCCTACAGAGTAGTTTCATAAGTAGTCCATTTGCAAAAGCAATCAAATATAGGAGGTTTCTGTTATGGAAATTGGAAATGCAATCATTGAAGCGGCAAAGGTGATCGGTGCCGGTCTGTGTATGGGTATCGGCGCAATCGGTCCCGCCATCGGCGAAGGCAATGCGGTCGGTAAGGCGCTCGAAGGCATGGCGCGTCAGCCTGAGGTCGCGGGTAACCTGCGTACCAACATGATCCTTGGCTGCGCGATCACGGAGACGACCGGCATTTACTCGCTGGTTATCGCGCTGCTCATTCTCTTTATGTAATACCGCGCAACATCCTTTACGAAAGGGGAGATGAGGTTTGCTCTTTTTGGCAAGTGAACCCTTTATCAGCCTCAATATTTGGACATCCATTTTCACGCTGTGCAATCTTCTGCTCGTGTTTTTCGTGATGAAGAAGTTCCTGTTCAAGCCCGTGAAGAAAATGATCGACGACCGTCAGAAGGAGATCGACGA
>CAMAEX010000037.1:0-11731 GCA_945832065.1 uncultured Clostridia bacterium
CGACCCCTTCGGGGTCTCGCAATGACAAAACTGTAGTTATTTTGACAGTCTGCGGCGGGGACATGTCCCCGCCCTACGGATTTTCATTTGCGGAGAACTCCTCCGTTAATCACCGATAGAGTCGGTGCGGAAGATGAATTTCACCGTTCCGTCCATCGCATCCTCCATGCCGGAGAAGGACTGATAGCGTTTCGAGGCGTCCAGCGCCCCGCGAAGACGCGCCAGAAGGTTTTCGAGGTCACCGTCCACCGCGTCTACCAGCTTTTCAATGCCCTCCTCATTGAATTCCTTCAGCCCGTCGGAGAGCTGCATCGCGCCGTCGCGGAGCTGTTGCATGCCGTCCGTCAGTGCGGGGATCCCGTCCTTGAGGCGCAGACTGCCCTGATACAGTGCCGAGGCACCGCCGGAAAGGCTGCTTGCACCCTCTTGCAGCTCCGCAGCGCCCGCCTGCAGGGAAGCCGCCCCATTTGCCGCCTCCGCAACGCCTGCGGTATAGCTTTGCAGACCGAGATAGAAGGCAGAATAGCTATCCAGCGAGGTCTTCAGCGCAATTACGGTCTTCGCCCCCTCAGAGGCGGCGGCAAATCTTGCTTGGATCTCGTCGCTTGCCATCGTCGCCGCAATCGCCTGCTGCACCTGCTGCTCCGTATTCGCCGCGATCAGCGCCTGCACCTCCTCGCCGGACATCTGCGCCGCGACGGTCTGCTGAATGGTCTCCTGCACCGCCTCGCTTGCCATTTGCGCCTCCACATTGGCTGTGATCGTCGCCTGTACCTCGTCTGATTCCATTTGCGCGGAGATCGCGTTTTGAACGGCTTCCTGCGTTGCTGCGTCTATCATGCCCGCCGCAACCGCAGCATCATAGCTCGCCTGATCCATTCCCGTAGCAGCCAAAATGACCTGCGCCGTCACCGTTTCACAGACCGCCTCTCTTACCTGCGCGGTCACCTGCTCCTGCACGGCGGCAGTCACCTGCGCGGTCACTTGACTCTGCACGGCGGCAGTCACCTGCGCCTCGATCTCCGAACGTTTTTCCTCTACGGCGGCAGTCACCTGCGCAAGTACCTGCTGATAGACGGCGTTTTCATCCAGCGAGTCGATCACGCCGCTCAGAACCTCGGCATAGTTGCCGATGGTAAGCTGCGGCACGCTCAGCCCCGCTGCTTGGAGCTGGGTGGTCGCCGTGGAGAGCAGCGTCTCAAAGACCTGCGTCGCGCCCCCGTTCAGCGTGGCATTATTGGCAGTCAGCGTGCTCAAGCCGTTGTAGAGCTGCGCCGCTCCGCTTTGCAGCTTTCCCGCGCCGTCTTGCAGCGCGGAAGCACCGTTTTTCAATGCACCCGCGCCGCTCGCCAGTGCGTCAACGCCCGAGGTCAGTTCGCCGGACTTGTCGAGCAAAGTGCAAAGCCCGTCATAAAGCGCGGAGGAGCCGTCCATCAGCTGCTGCATCGCGTCTGTAATCGTTGTCAGCGAGGCGCGCAGGTCCTCCACGCTGTTCAGGCTTTCCGTATCTATGCCGTTAAAGATTTCGTTGGTGGCAAGCGTCACCGTCATACCCATCGAAAAGTCCGTCGCATCGGCTGTAATCTCAAGGAAGTCCGGAATTTCCGGTTCTTCGCTGTCCGGTGCCAGCGTCTCCTGCAAGCCCGGGAATGCAAGACCGAGAACGACCGTGCGGCTGCCGTCGTCAATCAGCTTGCCGTTTGTCACCTCCACATTACGGAAGGTCTCGTTGTCCAGCAGCATGCCTGTCAGAACGGCAAAGGGTACATAAACCTTCTCCTGCTTCCCGTCAATCTCCACCGTCTCATACTGACGGTTGGTATAATCAAAACGGATTGTGACCCTTCCGCTCTTTCCCGCAAGCTCCTCCGGAGAGATGTCTTTCCCGTCCAAGCGGTAACGCACCGTCAGGGCAATGGGCAGTTCCTTATCCGTCGTGCCCTGATAGCAGATATCCCTCCCCTGCGCGTTCCAAACAAGCTGACCATCACTGCCCGTCTGATACGTTTCGTCGCCGTTCACATTTTCAATATTTTGCAGCTCCGAGCGATCGTTCAGGCTGTCAGCGCCCTCCGTGTTCGTGAGCTTGTCGCTGACGATGATCTTCTGCGTCTCGCCTGCCGCGTCGGTCAGGACGTAGACCGTCTCCTCCTTGGAGCCTGCGGCGGCTTTCGGCTCGCTTGTCTGCGCGGAAGCCGTTTCTTCCAAAGCACTTCCTGTTTCGGGATTGCTGTTTGTTCCCTTCGCAAACGCAGCCGTCGTTCCGCCGCAGAGCAGCAGCGCGGCGCAGAGCGCAAGGGCGAGAACCTGCTTCATTTTGGTTTTCATTTTACGGTTACCTCCTGTTTTGTTTGTTTGCAATGCTTCATGCCGCGTGTTGTCGCGCAGATCGGTCTGTCGCAGAGGAGCAGCAGCGCGGGCAGGATGAAGATGACGCAGAGCATACTGACTACGGCGCCTCTTGCCATCAGCATGCACATTGCGCTGATGATATCAATGTTGGAATATAGCGCGACGCCGAAGGTCGCGGCAAAGAGTCCCATGCCTGAGACGATAATTGACGGGATAGAGGCGGTCAGCGCGGTATAGACCGCGGATTTTTTTCCTGCTCCTCGCAGGCGCTCCGCCTTATAGCGCGTTGTCATCAAAATCGCGTAGTCCACGGTCGCGCCGAGTTGGATCGTACTGATGCAGATCGGCGCGATAAACGGCAGACTCTGTCCGAAATAATGGGGCAAGCCGAGGTTGATAAAAATAGCCACCTCGATCACGGCAATCAGAATAAACGGCAGTGAGAAGCTCTTCTCCACCAGCGCGATAATAAAGAAGATTGCAAGCAGCGAGATTGCGTTGACCACCTTGAAATCATGGTCGGTGGTTTCGATCATATCCTTCATACAGGGCGCTTCGCCGATGAGCATGCCGCCTGCGTCATACTTTTTCAGAATCTTATTCAGACTGTCAAGCTGCGCGTTGACCTTGTCACTCGCGACCTTGTATTCGGAGTTGATCAGCATCAGCTCCCATTTGTCGCTCTTTAAGATCTCCGTCACGGACTCGGGCAAAATCTCCTCCGGCACGCGGGAGCCAATCACGGATTCTAAACTGAGCACATATTTGACGCCGTCCACCTGCTCCATCTCCGCAATCATGCTGCGGACATTCTTCGGCGAGACATCGGTATCCACGAGCAGCATATGCGTCGAGGCAATGTCAAAATCCTCCGCAAGCTTGCTGTTCGCAATCACATACTCCATATCCTGCGGCAGGCACTCACCCATGTCGTAATAGACCTCGTCGTTTGTCCGGTTGTAGCCGTACAGCGCGGGCGGGATTACAAGCGCGAAAATTACAAGGAAGAGCGGGAATATCCTCACAATTCCCTTGGAAAGCCTCTCCATCTTAGGAAGCAGCGCCCGATGCTTGGTCTTTTGCAGCGGTTTATCCAAAACAAGGATCAGCGCGGGAAGCACCGTGACGCAGCCGAGCACGCCGAACAAGACGCCCTTTGCCATTACAATGCCGAGATCCCTGCCCATTGTAAAGGACATGAAGCACAAAGAGATGAAGCCCGCAACGGTGGTGATCGAGCTGCCTAAAACGCTCGTCAGCGTGTCGTGAATGGCAACCGCCATCGCCTCGTTTTTGTCCGCATGCAGCGTGCGCTGTTCGTTGTAGCTGTGCCAGAGGAAGATGGAATAGTCCATCGTGACGGCAAGCTGCAGCACCGCCGACAGCGCCTTGGTAATGTACGAAATCTCGCCCATGAAGTAATTCGTGCCGAGATTCAGCAAAATCATCATGCCGATGGAGAGCAGAAAGACAAACGGCACCAGCCAGCTATCCAAAAACAGCAGCATCGCCGCGCACGCCAGCGCTACGGCAATGCCGACATAGATCGGCTCCTCCTGCTCGCAAAGATCCTTCAGATCGGTCACGAGCGCCGACATACCGGAGACGAAGCACTGCTTTCCGCAGATGCTCCGAATCTCACGGATGGCATCCATCGTCAAATCGTCCGAGGTGGAGGTGTCAAAGAAGACCGCCATCATTGTGGCGTTGTCCGTGTTGAACGCGCTGTAGAGCTCATTCGGCAGCAGCTCCATCGGAACGGACAGGTCTGCAAGCGTATCGTACCAAATCACGGAGTCCACATGCTCGACCTGCGCGATCTGTGCCTTGAGCCTCGCAACGTCCTTTTCCGGCATATCCTCCACAATGATAAAAGAGAACGCCCCTTTGCCGAAATCCTCCATCAGCTCGTTCTGCCCGATGACGGTATCCATATCGTCCGGCAGATAGTCGAGCATATCATAATTGATCCGCGTCGCTGCCATGCCGAGTACCGATGGGATCATCAGCACTACCGCGAGGATCAGAATGGGAACGCGGTATTTTACGACCGCTTTGGAAAATCGCATAACCTGAATCGTCCTTTCACATTATTCTTCGTCACAAGCTTCCGCGTCGATCACATCCGGCTGTTGGTGGCGAATGATCTTTACCGTGCTGATCACGACGCACAGATTGAGAATTCCCTCCGTCAGCAGCGACACGCCGAGCAGTGCGGTCAGAAACACCGCGCTTTCCCACGGGCGGAAGATCAGCAGAAGCCCGACAACCGCCGTTAGAATGGCAAGGGTGAAAAGCAGCCACCACGGACGAACGCCGAAGGTCTTCGCGTCCGCAGCAATGCGAATCTTAAACAAGCCGTCTGCAAGGATTGCGATGCCGAGCGCAATGCAGAGAAAGCTCATCGCGCCCACCGGTCGAACCAGTACCAGCAGCCCGAGCGCCAGCAGCAAAATGCCGAATTCCAAGTCAAACTGGAATGCCAGCCGAAACAGATCGTGCGAAAAATACCCGATCAGCTTGACAACACCGAAGCAGAGCAGCGCAATCCCGAGCACGCGGTAGATCACCTTGGCGGATACCTCCGGAAAAAGAACCAGCAGCAGCCCGATGACGCAAAATGCAACCGACATGACGATATAGCCGTATTTCGCAATCCGCATCGGCGCAACGGAGCGCAGCTTCATTGCATAAACCTCCTTTATCGTTTTATGCCCAAACTATACCGCATCCTTCCGCGTCTGAAAATGGGCAAGGCGCCGCCTCCTGCCCGAAAAACAGACAGGGAAAAGAAAATAACCAAGAAACAGACACCTGACGCCAAATGCCCAAAGGCAAGCGTCAGGTGTCAATCAATATTTGTCATTGTCACCACTGTAGGGCGGGGACATGTCCCCGCCCTACAGTGGGTTTCGCAGCGGAATAGGTTCAGCTTTGCAGGCTGCGTTCGACCATTTCTTCGAGCATTCCCTTTTTCAGCTCACAGAGGCGGTGGATGCTCTCGTCATAATTCTCCTTCATGCCGTCGTTCATCCACGCGATTACCATACCGAAGCATTCACATTCATAGAAGCGCAGGATCAGATCGCGGTCTGCCTCTTTGATCGGCTTACCGGCAAACACGCCATTTCCGTATGTACTTACCGCATATTTGCAGACCTTCCACAGATATTGCTCAAACATCGCCCGATTGACGGAATTGTAAATGTGCAGGATCGCCCGTCGGTTTTTCCGCGCAAAATCCAGCACCGCCGTCAGGCAAGTCTCAATGGAGTCAATGGTCGGATATTCCGCAATGATCCGATCCGCCTCCTCGGTGACGATCTCTTCAATCAGCGAAGGGATATCCTGAAAATGATAGTAAAACGAGTTGCGATTGATTCCGCAAACCTCTACAATGTCCTTCACGGTTATCTGATTCAACGGTCGTTCATTGAGCAGCTTTAGAAACGCCGCCTTAATCGCCATTTTTGTAAAGCTCGCCACGGTGCAACCTCCTTTGGGTTTCCTCCCCATGATATCCTGTTCACTTACCCAACGGTTCCCAAATGCTGTCCATAAATGCGGCGGTACCACCTCGGCAATGCCCGCACCGATGTGCCGACCGTGCAAATAATCAGGCTTGTAAAACTTTCAGAAATACCCGCACAATCTCAGCGCAAGTCACCGCGCCGCAAGGGTTTTTATCATCATATCATAAACCGCAGCGTTTCGCAATGCGATTGACGAAAAATGCCTTGACTCACCTTTTGCGGTATTCGACTGCGAAGGAAACTCGACAATGCGGCACTCATGAAGCGATAGACAATATAAGACTTTCGATCGGTTCAAAACAGTAGTGCCTGCACAAGATTGCACCCGCGAGGGGTATACCGCATCCGCAAGGCTCCTCCGTCGCGGTCGCGGGCTTTGTCACCTTCGAGACATACTCATGTCCGAGGGCTGCCGAATAGGTATTTTGCAGCTCTCGCCGCAGGCTTTGCGGGTGTGCAGCGTATCGCCCTTATGATAGCAGATCGGGCCGACTCCGGAGATTAAAAAATGAGCCTGCTTTTCACAGGCTCAAAATTCTTAGTCTCTGTCCCAGTTGTGCCAGACGTTCTGCACGTCGTCGTCATCCTCGAAGATGTCAAGCATCTTTTCCATCATGGCAACATCGTCGGGGTTGTCGAGCTTCTTATATTCGCCGGGAACCATCTCGATCTGCGCGGAGGCAAAGGCATAGCCCTTCTTCGTCAGCGCGTCCGCGACGGCGTTGAAGTCGTCCGGCTGGGTATAGATGGTGAAGCAGTCGTCCTCGGCTTCGAAGTCGTCCGCGCCCGCGTCCATCGCGTCCATCATCACATCGTCCTCGGTGTAATCCTCATCCTCGTTGTCAATGACGAGCACGCCCTTCTTGCTGAAGTTCCACGCGACGCAGCCGGAGGCGCCCATGTTGCCGCCGTACTTGTCGAAGTGGTGACGGACATTGCCGGCAGTGCGGTTGCGGCTGTCCGTCATGGTCTCGACGATGACCGCGATGCCGCCGGGGCCGTAGCCCTCGTAGGTGATGGCTTCGTATGCGTCGCCGGAGCCTGCGTTCGCCGCCTTTTCCAGCACGCGCTTAATGTTGTCATTGGGCATATTCGCCGCCTTTGCCTTGGTGATAACCGTTGCAAGGCGGGAGTTGTAGTTCGGATCGGCAGAGCCGCCGCCCTCCTTGACCGCGACATACATCTCCTTCGCGATCTTGGTGAAGGTCGCGGCGCGTTTTGCATCCTGCGCGCCCTTGGTTTTCTGAATATTATGCCATTTGGAATGACCCGACATGGTAGTTCTTCCCTTCTAATGTAAAATTCCGACCTATATTTTAGCACACCGCGCGGCGAAAAACAACTGTTTTTATTCGAATTTGATGCAATCCCTGTGGACTTTCGAAAGAAAAACCTCAATTTCCGGGAACGCGGCGCGCACTTTTTCCGCCAAATATGCGCAAACGGGGTTCTCCGTCTCAAAGTGTCCCGCGTCCACAAGGGTCACGCCGAGATCGCGCGCATCGTTGAAGGCATTGTATTTCACATCGGCAGTCACAAAGGCGTCATAGCCTAACTCCGCCACACGGGAGAGCAAGCCTGCGCAACTCCCTCCGCCGACGGCAACGCGGGTGATCTGCTTTCCGCCGTCCGCAAACCGCACTCCCTCGCAGCCGAGCGCTTCTTTGACAAATGCCGCAAATGCCGTTGGCTGACAGCGTGCAATATTGCCGCCGCGCAGAAGTCCGTAGGGTCTGCCCTGTGCGTCCGTTCCAACCGGGTCAATGACCTCAACATCCGTCAGACCGAGCTTTCTTGCGAGGCAGTCGTTCACGCCGCCGGGCGCAAAGTCCAAATTTGTGTGGGCGTTGACCGCGGAGATCCCGTTTTCGATCAGGAAAAGCAGGTTTCTGCCCTGCTGCGTCCGGTCGTTGATCTCCTTCAGCTCCCATAGACTCGCATGATGCGTCAGAAGAAGCTGGCAGTCGCGCACCTTTGCCTCCTCGCAGACGGCTTGGAACGGGTCGAGCGCAACCAGCACCCGCTTGACCTCCCGATCGGAGCGCCCGCAGAGCAGACCGACGTGATCCCAGCTCTCTGCCATATATTCCGGCGCCAGCGTTTGGATGTAGTCATAAATATTCTGTACCGTCGTCATAACCGTCTCTCCATTTCCTCCACCTCGTGCAAGGCAGTCTCATAATACCGCAGCCGTTCCCGCGCGGCAGGGTCGTTTGCTTTTTGAATGCCCTCGACGGTGAGCCGCAGGGCGCGCAGAATACGCTCGCGATAGCGCGGCAGGAGCGGATCGCCGCTGCGAAGAAGCTGCTCCGGTAAATACTGCTGCCCCGGCGTCAGCGGCACGGCGTTGCCGAAGCGCGCGCAGATCACAAAATAGATAAATCCGCCGTCCTCGACCAGCGTCTCCTTCTCGATGCCGAAGCCCAGCTCCGCAAGCTTTCGTCTGAGGTCATTGCCCGAGGACTGCGGCTGTAGGATCAGCAGATACCTTTCGTCCTTCAGCCACGGGCAGTCCGCCACGATCTGCGCGATCAGGTCGCCCCCCATGCCCGCGCAGACGATGGTATCCACCTCGTCCGGCTCCACGGCGCGCAGACCGTCGGCTTTGGAAAAACGCATTTTCTCCGCCACACCGTAGCGCAGGGCGTTTTCCATCGCGCGGCGCAGCGGCTTTTCCCGCAGGTCGCACGCGTGTGCAAACGCCGCCCGACCGCTTTTGAGCAGCTCGATGGAGAGATAGCCGTGATCCGTGCCGATGTCCGCCACGCGCGCCCCCTCCGGCACCTGCGCCGCGCAGCACAGCAGGCGTTTGGAAATGGGCAGCTTCATGGTGTCCACTCCTCTGCCGCCGCATTCCAATACGCCCGATCCTCCTCCGTGATTTTACGCAGCACGCGGCAGGGATTCCCCACGGCAATGCAATCCGAAGGGATATCCTTTGTCACCACCGAGCCCGCGCCGATCACCACATTGCTGCCGATCGTCACACCGCCGAGGATCACCGTATCGCCGCCGACCCAGACATCCGAACCGATCGTGATCGGCTTGCCGAATTCCAAATAGCTGTTACGCACCGCAGCGTCGATCGGATGCCCCGCCGAATACAGGCTCACCCGCGGGCCGAAAAACACATTGTCCCCGATGCGAATGGGACATTGGTCGAGGATGATGCACTCAAAATTGGCATAGAATTTCTTTCCGACATAGATATTCGCGCCGTAATCGCAGCGAAACGGCGGCTCAATATAGGCATTTTCCCCCATCCCGCCGAGCAGCTCCCGCAGAAGCTCGTTCCGCTGCGCAGCGTCGAGCGATTGATTCAATTGCTGCAAAAGCTCCCGTGTACGGCGCATATGCGCGGCAAGCGCCTCGTCCACCCGATATAATTTTCCCGCAAGCATACGGTCTTTCTGTGTCATATTCCCTCCCGCTGATAGCGCAAAGGGAGGCATACGCCTCCCTTACTTATTTTCCTCACTCGCTTCGATGAAGCGGTTGACCTGTGCCAAGAACGCGTCCGCGTCCACGCCGTGCACCATGCAGGCTTCTTCGACCGTCTCGCCGCGGGAGGACGGGCAGCCGAGGCAATGCATCCCAATCGCCATAAAGAGGGGCGCGGTCTGCGGCGCGATGTCGAGCACATCTCCGATGATGGTGGATTTTTCAATTTTAACAGCCATGATAGACCTCCTGTAGTTCTTTCGAGCGCAAAAGCGTTCCAATTGCCTTTATTATATCCAACCTCCCGACAAAAATCAACCGCTTTTCGACCTCGCTCTTGATTTTGTGAAAAAAGGTGCTAAGATGGTCACAGGAAGTGATCACACATGGTAGATACTTTGATTTTGAACGGCACACTCTTCGACGGAAGCGGCGGCAAGCCGTATCAGGCGGACATTGCCGTTAAGGACGGAAAGATCGCCGCAATCGGTGCGCTGCGTGAGACACCGGCAGACTTGATTCTTGACGCTGCGGACTTCTGCGTCACCCCCGGATTTTTGGACATTCACCGCCACGGCGACGCGGCGGTTTTTCGGGAGGGCTACGGAAAGGCGGAACTGAAGCAGGGCATCACGACAGTCTTAAACGGTGCGTGCGGGCTCTCCCTCGCGCCTTTCGGAGACGCGCATCGGGAGGAAATTCTCCACTACCTCGCCCCCATCACGGACGGCATCGCGCCGGAAATTCCCACAGTGTCCATGGGGTCGTACCTCGCGGCGCTTCGACAGGTAAAGCTCCCGCTGTGCGTCGGCATGATGGTCGGCGGCGGCACGCTCCGCGCCGATCTGTGCGGCTATCGGGAGGCACCGCCGGAGGATTTTTCCGTTCTGCACCGCCGCTTGGAGCAGGCACTCTCCGAGGGCGCACGCGCCGTGTCTCTCGGGCTTGGCTACGCGCCGGAGTGCTTCTATACCACGCAGGAGCTGATCGATGCCCTCACCCCGCTGCAAAACGGGGATATCCCCATCGCCGTCCATATGCGCGAGGAGGGGGACAAGGTCTGTGAGGCGATCGAGGAAATGCTGACCGTCGCACGCGCGCTGCACTGTCCGCTGCATATCAGTCATCTGAAAGCCATGGGTATGCGCAACTGGCATAAGCGGATCCCGCAGGCGCTGCGGCTCATGCGGGGTGCCCGCGCTGAGGGCATCGACGTCTCCTGCGACGTCTATCTCTATGACGCAGGCTCCACGCAGCTTCTGCATCTGCTCCCGCCCGACTTCTTGGTCGGCGGCACGGAAGCGATCTCCGCGCGTCTGCGCCAGCCGGAGCAGCGCGAGCTTCTGCGGGAACGCATCCGTAACGGGCGGGACTTTGACAACATCGCCCAGATGATCGGCTGGGAGAATATTATCCTCTCCACCGTTCGCCAGCCGCAGTATCAAAACCTGATCGGTAAGACCCTCGCGGAGGCTGCGGAGCTGCTGCGGCTGGACCCCGTGGACTGCCTCTGCCAAATCCTCGCGGATGAGCATTGCGCCGTGACGATGATCGACCGCATTACCTGCGAGGAGGATATCTGCACCATTCTGCAAGACGAGTTCTCCTCCGTGATCTCCGACGCGACCTATCCGACCGTCGGCTTGCCGCACCCGCGGGTCTACGGCAACTGCACAAGGCTTTTTGAGCGGTTTGTCCGGGAAAAACAGGTTTTGACCCTCCAGCAGGCGGTGCGAAAGGTCACGGCGCTGCCCGCAGAAGCCATGCGTCTGACCGGCAAAGGCATCCTGCAAGTCGGCGCGGACGCGGATATCAACATCTTCCGCTTCGAAGACCTGCAGGAACGCGCAACCTATTTTAACCCTTGCCGCGAGAGCGACGGCATGGACACCGTCCTCGTCGCCGGTAAGCCCGCCATCCTCCACGGCGCCTTCACCGGCAATCACAACGGCAGCGTCCTTTAGCTCTGTAGGGCGGGGACATGTCCTAAGCCGGTGCAGGAACTACCGACTGCGTACAAGCTATAGCCGGAGATTGCCACGGGCGCAAGCGCCCTCGCAATGACACAAAAGCCACCCCTCCATGTCATTGCGAGGAGCGGAGCGACGCGGCAATCCCGTGAAGGAACTACTAACTGCGTACAGACCTGTGCATTTGTACCGTCTGCCGCTTACGCGGACGGCGGGGGGGACGCTTGCGAGCGCCGCCTGTGGCGGAGAAAGCAAGCAAAAAGGAGTGGCAGAATCAAGGCGATTGGCAAGTGGGCTTTGCCCACGCAGACAGAGCCGCTGATCCAACAGGACATGTCCCCGCCCTACAGAGGCAGCTAAAAAAACCGAACCTCTGCCAAAATGAACCGCTCCCTGTCAAGTAGACAGGAGAAAAAACAAAAATCTTTTTACCAG